>JAENWZ010000003.1 GCA_016649795.1 Proteiniphilum sp.
AGATGTGTATAAGAGACAGTGGGTGACCGGTTTATCTCTCGTGTGCCGGCAGCTGTGCAGCAGCATATCTCTGTGACAACCACCGAAGCCGATGCTTATATCTCCGATTACAATATTTACATGGGTAACCTGCGGAACGATGCGGGAGAACAGCTTTTCCCCGACAATATGAAGCTGATCACTCACTGGGGGTTGCGCGATGAGCTGAAGTCGAACTACGCCGACAGGGAGAGAGGCCTGGAGAAGCAGCGAATGATCTACCGGGTGATGCAACGCATCATCGACCAGACCATTCCCCGGGAGGTGATTAACAGTGGAACCCACACCTGGAATCCGGTGACGAACGAGATTTTCGAAAGTGGAAATGCTGTTGCGACAACTCCCGAGGATATTAGAAGGTACGAAGTGTTCCTCAGTAACTTTCATGCCAGACGTCAGCTCGATGCCTATTCGCCTCATTATCCCACAGAGCTTGTCAGGGCGTTCGACGGCACCATGGAGATTCCGCAAAAGGATGTGGAGGAACTGTTCAAAAGGTTGATCTCTTCCCCTCAGGTGAAGGAGGTGGCGTCGTTCATTGCATCGCGGCTGGGACGTGAGCTGGAGCCGTTCGATATATGGTACAACGGCTTTAAGGCGGGTGAAGGTATTCCTGAAGAAGAACTGACAGCCCTCACCGCGCAGAAATATCCCAACGCGGCAGCATTGGAGAAAGATCTTCCCAATATCCTGGTGAAGTTGGGCTGGTCGGCCGCCAAGGCCGAAGATATCTGCACCCTGATCACGGTCGATGCATCACGCGGTGCCGGCCATGCCTGGGGTGCGGCCATGCGCAACGACGAGGCACATCTTCGTACCCGCATCGGTGAAGGGGGGATGGATTACAAGGGGTACAACATTGCCGTGCATGAGTTCGGACACAATGTGGAGCAGACCATCACCATGAACGATGTGGATTACTACTCACTCAACGGAGTACCCAACACCTCGTTCACGGAGGCGGTGGCCTTCCTCTTCCAGAAGCGCGATCTGGAGCTGCTGGGACTGAAGAATCCCAATCCGGAGGATGCCTATTATGAAGCGCTGGACGTCTTCTGTTCCTCTTACGAGATCATGGGTGTGTCGCTGGTCGACATGCAGGTGTGGGAGTGGCTATATGCCCATCCCGATGCCACGGCGGCGCAGCTGAAGGAGGCGGTGATCGCCATTGCCAGAGAGGTGTGGAACAGTTATTATGCCGGCGTGCTCGGCGGAAAGGATGAGACGCTGCTCGGCATCTATTCGCATATGATCGATTACCCGCTCTACCTGCCCAACTACCCTATGGGACATCTGATCAACTTCCAGATTGAACAGCAAGTCAGGGGGAAGAACCTGGCAGAGGAGATGAACCGGATGTACAGGCAGGGCAGCATCATTCCTCAGCTCTGGATGAAAAAAGCGGTCGGCTCACCCATCTCCATCGAGGCGTTGCTCACAGCAACAAATGAAGCCCTTGAGGCGTTAAAGCAATAAAATAGGGGAATTGGCCCTTTTTTTCCGGAAATAATGTAATTTTGTACCGGAATCAGGAAAGCTGCCGGAGTGGTCGATCGGGCTTGACTCGAAATCAAGTGTACGGGTAACTGTACCGGGGGTTCGAATCCCTCGCTTTCCGCACATATCTTAACCTACACCACCTCACTCAACGCTGTATAATCGGTTCGGTCGGAGTAAATGAACAGGAGGGAGCCTCCTTTGATGGTATTGATGATGGGCTTTGCCAGTTCCCTGGGGAGTGCGGGGCAGCCGAAACTTCGTCCCAGCCGCCCGGAGGAGCTGATGACCTGCTCGCTGCAGTAGTCGGCGCCATGAATGACGATGGCACGCGATCTTGCTTCGTCGTTAATGCCCTTTTCCAGCCCGTCCAGCAGCAGCGAATAGCCATTTCCACCCTGATAGGTACCGCCTGTCCGGTAAAAACCCAGCGAGCTCTGGTGCGAACCATTCCGGTTGGAGAACGACGTGGCGTAGTTATCCCCGCTTTTCTGTCCATGAGAGACATAAGAAACATACAGCACCTCTTTTCCGGCAAGATCCAGCACATACATCCTTTTCTGGGTAGAGGGTAGGCTGAAATCGATCAGTGTGAGGATGGAATTTTTGTTGTTATTTAACTTTTTATAACCGATGAAGGCTGATTTGAAAGCATCGAACTGAATCATTCCGCTCAGGTTCATCTGTTCGTACAGGATTTCACACCCGTCGATGGAAAACTCCGTTAAAGAAGTCTCCTCGGGCGTGTATCTCCCGCCTATAGGGAAGGAGAGGTTCCAGAAAAGGAGGAAAAAAAGGGACATAATGAGGATGCGCATACCTGTATACAGCTTAAGTTTCCCAAATATACAGTTTTTTCTTAAACGATGATTAGTCAATCACGATGACAACAGACTCTTTAACAGTTGCCCGGTCGTAAACGAACTGGGAGTGCGACGATGCGTTTCTCACACACATATGTGATCGGGGAGTCGTTCCTAGTGAAGCACTGTATTCAATGATCTTCTTTCTCGGGTACTGTATCGGTACGCCATGTACATAGGCGCCATTGGTGAAACGGGAAGCATAGGGAGCATATCCGGCAATCTGCGATGTTTCGTCTTTGACGTAATACATCTTCTCTTTCTTCTCCTGAACGGCAAAGATGCCTGTCGGTGTTTCCTGTGCATGAGGGGGGTTATGCACCCCCGTGGTGGCGGGGTTCATGCTCAGAATATACCAGATATCTCCTCTTTTTTCCAGCAGAGAGATATTCTGATGGGTCACGTCTACCGCGACAACTTTATTGAAACGGATCGTGTCTCCCCACGATTTCAGATAGCGGTTCGGCACAAGGTACTCCCCTTCGAAAGAGACACCCTGCATCCTCACCATCTCGGTGGTATCACTGTCTAAAAGCTTCACGAGCCACCCGTCTCTGCCGTAACGCTGCAGCTCCTCCTCCCCCTCAACGGCATAGAGCGGAGCCGATTGATAGCGTTCAACGCCGAACTGGTCCGAGACCCGTTTGTATTCGTCTCTCACAAACCCAGCGATGGTCGGTGCCTCCCCGTTCACGTTCTTGTAATTGCTCAGTATACCCCAGTTACCCCCGTCGGCAACAGCATTTTCAATATGAGCAATCTTCTCTTTGATCTTCTCCCATTGAAAACGGCGGATGGTATCCTTGTAGGGATATTCATCATCCAGCGTATACTGTTCATATTCAAGCTCTTTTTTCAACTGAATATCGGCTCCTGTCCATTCTCTTCTTTCTTCACGTTCAGGGGGGACGGAATCTATCACCTCCAGCGAGATATCCCGTTCCATGCTGTCGCCGCTGTCACCGGGCTTACACCCTGTTTGAAGCATCAACAGGAGAAATATGAGAAGGGTGGTGAGGGTGTATTGATATCCTGGGCGCGCCATTGTTATATCATAGTTTGTGAGTGGTTTTGGATTATTGTGAATGGTTTCCCATTCAGGGAACATTGTAAGTTACAACGTGATTGTTGGCTGAATGTTCATTTGTGCACATGCGATACCTTGTCACATCAGGGAAATATGACATCCTCGCTGCATTCACCACAGCTATCCCGGGAACCCCGGAATTTGACCAGCTTTTCTTGCACGAAGGATCTCCCGCTTTCCCGGGGGGCCGGAAAGACGCTCCACGCTGAAACCGGCAGCCTGGAGCATTCTTCGCACCACTCCCTTGGCGCAGTAGGTGGTGAGGATGGCATTGCCACTACTAAAGGTGTAAAGCCCGTTGAAGATCTCCTCTCTCCACATCTCCGGCTGTTTTTCGGGGGCAAACGCATCGTAAAAGATCAGATCAAACTTCTCATCCGGCGGAGAAACAGGCAGGTCACGGAGATCCATATTCAGTTTTTTCAACCAAAAGAAGGGGGATATCTGCACCCACTCCTCCCATACAGCCGTGTGAAGCTTTTCGAAGGACTCTTTCCGTGAAGGATCGATGATGTCGCTGAAATTGAGCATTGCCGCGTTTGAAACAGAAACGGGATAAAGCTCGAGGGTGGTATAATGAATCTTCTTCTGCAATTTCTCCGCCTCGAGTAAAGTAAGGAAAGCATTCAGCCCGGTACCGAAGCCGATCTCCAGCAGATTGATCTCCGCGTTGTTGCAATGCCGGAGCCCGGCATCAATATAGACATGCATCGACTCCTGAATGGCTCCGTGCGTGGAGTGATAATGTTCATCCAGCTCCGGGACATAGAGTGTATGTGACCCGTCTTCGGTGGTTTCTAAAATGGTTCTCATTGTTTTATGGTGGAACAAATTTAGGAAATCTTTGTTTACTATTTCCACCAACACGCTAAAATTCGTACTTTTGTCACTTAATTACATCCTATGCAAAAATATCTGTCCCTTCTTTCTCTCTCTCTTCTTCTGCTTGCATGCAACACAGCTGCGAAAACCAAAGATGCTGCTCATGAGAGAGTGGTGACGGTGACCATCGAGCCGCAGCGTTTCTTCCTGGAGCAGCTTGTGGGTGATGAATACACCATCAACACGCTGGTGCCTCCCGGAACGAGCCCTGAGACCTATGAACCGTCACCATCGGTAATGATCGAGATGGGGAAGAGTGATATCTACTTTAGAGTGGGGGAGCTGGGGTTCGAGAAGGTGTGGAGCAGCAGGCTGGAGCAGAACAATCCGGATGTCACCATCGTCGACTGTTCGGCCGGGATTGACCTGATGGAGGGTGATCTGCACGGACATAGCCATGATCATGCTGATCACGCGGGTGACGGTCATTCGGACAGTGCTTTGGATCCGCATGTGTGGTCATCACCCCGGGCAATGAAAATCTTCACGAAAAATATGTTGGAGGCGCTTGTAAAAGCTGATCCCGACAACGAACCGCTTTATCGTTCCAATTTCGAAATACTTACGCACAGGATTAATGCCACCGACAGCACTATCCAGGCGTTACTGCAAGATGCTTCCACAGACTCTTTCATTATTTTTCATCCCGCGTTGGGTTATTTTGCCCGTGATTACGGATCACATCAGTACAGCATCGAGTTTGAGGGGAAAAACCCATCACCCTCCCAAATCAAAGAGCTGGTAGACCTCGCCAGGAAAGAGAAGATCAACACTGTCTTTATTCAACGCGGTTTCGATGCGAAGAATGCGGAGGTGATAGCACAAGAGATCAACGCTGAGCTGTTTGAGATTGATCCGATGACCTACAAGTGGGATGAGGAGTTAATAAGAATAGCAACTATTTTATCACGGCAGAAGGATGAGTAAGCTGATTGAGATAACGAACCTGAATGTAGGGTACGAGAACAAACCCAATGTGTTGAAGGATGTTTCCCTCACCATCTACAACGATGATTTCTTGGGGGTGATAGGCCCCAACGGGGGAGGGAAGACCACGCTCTTAAGATCCATACTGGGACTGATCAGGCCGGAATCCGGATCGATCACCTTCTACGAGGAGGAGCAGCCGGCGTCGTCAATCAATATCGGCTATCTGCCGCAGATCAATCAGATTGACAGTAAATTTCCCATCTCCGTGTCGGAGGTGATCCTGTCGGGGTTAACACTGCAAAAACAGCTTTTCAGGAGATATTCAGCGGATGATAAACAGAAGGTGAAAGAAGTAGCTGAACGGCTGGGTATAACCAATCTGTTATCACGTGCTATCGGTGAACTGTCGGGCGGGCAGTTGCAGCGCGTGCTGCTGGGCAGAGCCATTATCGACAACCCTAAACTAATCATTCTGGACGAGCCGAGCACCTACGTGGACAAACTTTTCGAAACCAATTTCTATAAGCTGCTGGGTGATATCAACAAAGAGATAGCCATCATGCTGGTATCGCATGATGTTGGTACGATTATCTCTCTGGTCAAGAATGTCGCCTGCGTGAACCAGGGGCTTCACTACCATTCAGGTACCAACGTATCACAGGAGTGGCTCACCTCGGCTTACGAGTCATGCCCCATCGAGATACTCGGTCACGGATCGCTTCCTCACCGGGTGCTGATGCAGCATGATCATACGGGAAATGAGCTTCATAAAGACGACTAGCATATGGGAGATACACTCTGGATTGTTTTAGCCGTGTTGCTGTTGGTTGTAGGGGCAATAGGAACAGTCGCACCGGTTATTCCCGGTGTACCACTTAGCTGGGTGGTTTGCTGGCGCTGAAGTTCATCCCCTCCACACAGGATGATATCTCCTGGGTAGTGATTGTACTATTGGGGATATTATCGGTGGCGATTACGGTTCTCGACAACATCCTCCCCGTGTGGGGCACAAAAAAAATGGGAGGGAACAAAAAGGTGGTATGGGGCGCCACCATCGGTCTGCTGGTCGGTTTCTTCCTCGGACCGTGGGGCATTATCTTCGGACCCTTTGCAGGTGCCTTCGCCGGAGGTATCCTTTCGGGAACAAAGTTTCTCCATGCTGCGAAACATGCCACAGGGGCATTCCTCGGTTATATTGCAGGACTGGTGCTCAAGCTGATTACCGTGGGACTGATCGTTTTCTTTTTTGTGATGGCGCTGGTGAGATGATTTGTTATAAAAACTTGTGCTGTTCACCAGGTTCAGGAATTCGGCAGACCTCTCTTTTACCGAACCACCTGTAGCGGTTTTTGGCGACGAAAGCGTACGCTGCATGCGTTACTTTCCGAGGAAGTGATCTAAGTAACCAGGATATGCAGGAGTAGCCTTTCAGGTATCTTGAAATACCGATCACGGCATCCATACCTTCAAGCAATTCATCCTCATCGATAAAGATAAGTGCATTCAAATCGCTGTCCTGTCTGCCCTGTTGTACCAATATCTCCTTTCCTTTCTCGCTTTGCTGAGGCGTAAAACGAAAAAGATCCTCCCTATCCCGTTTCAGGATGAAATTGACGGTGGCGTTGCAGAAATTGCACACGCCATCGAACAGAATAATTTTCAAATTTTTGCTTATTGAAGGTGTCATTTGAAGTGACACCCTCAATGGATAGGTTATTACTGCTTAATCAAATATTCGGCAATCTGTACCGCATTCAACGCTGCCCCCTTACGTATCTGATCTGAAACAGACCAGAAACTTAAACCCTTTTCGTTGGTCAGGTCCTTGCGGATGCGTCCCACATAGACCGGGTCTTTCCCGCTGAGATCCAGCGGCATAGGGTACACTTTCTTCTCCGGATTATCGAGAACGACCACTCCCTCAGCCTTGCTGAACGCTTCCCGTGCTTCCTCCACGGACAGAGGGCGCTCGGTCTCCAGCCAGATAGCTTCAGAATGGGCCCGCATCACCGGTACCCTGACGCAGGTAGCACTCACCTCAATGTCGGAGTGCATGATCTTGCGCGTCTCGTGGTACATCTTCATCTCCTCCTTCGTGTAGCCGTTGTCTGTGAAAACATCTACCTGAGGGATCAGGTTGTAAGCCAGCTGATAGGCGAACTTGGAAACCGTGGGCTCCTCCCCTTTGATCAGTTGCCCGTGCTGCTCTTCCAGCTCCTGCATGGCGGCGGCACCCGCTCCTGACGCAGCCTGATAGGTGGCTACATGTACTTTTTTGATGTGAGTGATATCTTCAATAGCCTTCAGCGTTACTACCAGCTGTGCGGTGGTACAGTTGGGGTTGGCAATGATGCCGCGGGGACGGTTCAAGGCATCCTCAGCATTCACCTCCGGAACAACAAGGGGCACATCGTCCTGCATACGGAATGCACTGGAATTATCAATCATGATGGCTCCGTGTTTGGTGATGGTGTCGGCAAACTCAATAGAGGTGCCGCCACCGGCCGAAACGAATGCTATATCGATTCCCCTGAAGTCATCGTTATGCTGCAACTCTTTTACTGTGATCTGTTTGCCTTTGAATATGTATGATTTTCCCGCACTCCTTGAAGAGCCGAATAATACCAGTTCATCGAGGGGGAAGTTTCTCTCTTCCAGCACGCGGAGCAACTCCTGACCTACCGCTCCGCTGGTACCTACAATAGCTATTTTCATAATATGCTCGTTACCGTTTGCGTAAATGATTTTTTAAAATGGTAGCACAAAGGTATAAAAAAGAGAGCATATGCAGCAAATTGTAACTGTTAAAGGGTAAAAAATTATCTGAGAGCGATTTTTTTGGTGATCTTCCCAATTTTTATAATGTAATATCCTTTGGTTAGGGAGAGGGCATATTCGTTGGTTCCTGCCTTAATACGCCGGCTATACACCTTCATACCCATGATATTATATATCTCCAGCACATCATCTTTGGGGAGATTTTCGATGATGATCTTGTTCTCAACTAACTTAATTTTCGTCTTGATCTCAGACTCCTCCGTAACGATCTGTTTATTGCCCTCTTGCGTATATGCCGGAAGGCCAACAGAACAGAATAGGTATGTCATAAGCACGATGGAGTAGAATCGCTTCATAGGATGTTGTTTGCTTCACAAAGTTAGCACTTTTCCTTCAACGGCAAGTTTCGTATCAGGAAATACTGCAACAGCCTCTTTTAAAAGAGTCCCAAGTTCGTTGTAGCGGGAGGAGTAGTGCCCGATAATCAGTTTCTTCACGTTGGCTTCTTTGGCTATCTCCGCTGCCTGACGAGCGGTGGAGTGATATGTTTCACCCGCTCGGACCAGTTCACTTTCGGCAAAAGTGGCTTCATGAAAAAGCAAATCAACCCCCTCAATATGTGGAATGATCTCCGGTGCGTAGGCCGTATCGGAGCAGTAGGCATATCTCTTTGCCGGGTTGCCGGGGAGGGTGAGGATCTCATTTCGAATAACTGTACCGTCAGATGTAATATAATCGACCCCCTCTTTGATGTCGTTTAGCTGTTTCAGGGGTATATGATAGAAATCAATCATCTCTCTGATGATATGCCTGGGAGTCTCCTTCTCTTCGAAAAGAAAACCGTTGGTGGCGATGCGGTGCTTCAGCGGGAAGGAGGTCACCTTCATTGATCTGTTCTCGAATAGTATTTCATGGTTGTCGGGATTCAGCGGGATAAGATTTATTTTAAAAGAGATATACTTACCCAAATAGCCAAGCAAAGGATTCAATAAAAAATTGATCTCCCTGTGGGCATAGATATTCAATTCATTTGTTCTTCCAAGCATGCTGAGGGTTGAGAGCAGTCCCGGTAACCCGAAGATATGATCACCGTGCAGATGCGAGATGAACAGACTGTGGAGCTTGCTCATGCGGGCTTTGTACTTCCTCATCTGGAGCTGTGTTCCTTCTCCGCAATCGATCATAAAGAGCTTCTCATGCAGGTCTATCAGTTGAGACGGGGGGTTGTGCAGCGTTGTGGGCATGGACGATCCACAACCCAGTATGGTAACCTCGAATTTTGTCATATCAGCGTATCCCGATCAGTTTATGTGTCTGGAGGCTCAATGCCCATAGAGGATTTTTCTTGATGAGTGAAATGCAATAGTCCACGTTCTCCTGAATGATGGTGCTGTCATCGAAAATGGGACTCAACAGATAACGTTCTGTTTTAGGGAGAATGGATATATCGGGCAATGGATCTCCTTTTTGAATGGGAAAGCGCAGTTCATCCACTTCGGGAATAAGCTCTCTCACTTTTTCGAAATGTTGCTTCGGGCTGCAGGTGATATAGTCAATACCCGCGGGAACGCTCCTGGTGCCGTTGGTCTCTATGGCCTGCAGGTATCCCTTTTCCCTGAAGAACGATACGACAGCATCGGTGAGTTGCAGGGTCGGTTCACCTCCTGTCCAGATGATCCATCTGCACCCATATTCTTCTATTTCATCGTGAATATCCTCCAGGGTCATCTTCACTCCCCGCTCGAAATCAGTATCACAGTAACTGCAGGCAAGGTTGCATTTTGCCAGTCTGATAAAAATGGATGCCTGACCTGTTCGTCCCCCCTCACCCTGGAGAGAGTAGAAAATCTCATTGACTGTCAGGTTCATAGATAGCTGATGTTTTAGGTGTTTCGCTTACTTCAATGGCGTATAGTTCCGGGAGCAGGGGCTTGATAACATCGTAAATCATTTTAGCCAAATTCTCTGCCGAGGAGTTAAGTGGGGTGAGGATATCGTTAAGGTTTCTGTGATCTAAAGTGGAATCGATGTAATCTTTTACTATTCTCAGTTCATTGTAATCACGGACAAAACCCTGTTTATTGAGCTCCTTCGACCGCAGATGAGCGGTTACCACGTAGTTGTGTCCGTGCATACGGCTGCAGGGATGGTCATCAGGCAATCCGAATAGGGAGTGTGCAGCTGAGAATGAAAATTCCTTGCTTATTTTGTACATGAGGTCATTCTTTTAATTCAGTCAATTCATTTCCGATAGCATTTAATTTCAGGTAGGTTCTGAGTGGATAGTGATCGGAATATTTTAATTTGTCCACCTTCGTTTTGAAGGCATTGATATTTTCGCTGTGCATGATATAATCGATGCGAAACAGGAAAAGATCCTGGTGATAGGTAATGCCGGGACCGAAAGCGGTGGAAACATATGCATCAATTAATCCTTTCTTCATCTGATGATAACTGTAGGAGATAGGTGTGTCGTTGAAATCACCGCAGATAATGGTTCCCTGCGTCTCCTGTGTTTCGATGAACTGCTTTACTTTTTCAACTTGTCGTGCCCGCATCCTGTAAGCACCTCCCAGACGATTACGTATGTTGCTTGTTACCTGCTCGAGCTTCACGGAATCGCTGTTCTGAAGAAAATCACTGTAGAGCTTTTTATCTTCTGCCATGATACTGTTCGATTCCAGATGTACATTGGCAACGGTCAATTTTTTTCCGTCAATATTTATAGTGTACACAGCTGCTCCGTTGTAGGAGGACTCAAACACCACCTCATGCGTCTTCTCAATCGGATATTTCGAGAAACATGCCAACCCGAAGATATGGTATTTTCCCGAAGATTCCAAGCCGGTGACTGAACGATAGGGATATTTATTGAGGATTCGGTTCACATCGCGCTGTGAAAAGATAGATTGCCCTGTTTTGCTCACCAAGTACTCCTGCAGGCAGACAATATCGGCATCTGTAGTTGCAATGTAGTCCAGGATGGGATGTTTGGATGAATTCTTACTCCTCTCTTCGGGAAATCCCTGTACATTGTATGTAAGCACTTCTATAACTCCTTGTGGTGGCTTTTCGGGAAAGAGATGCATGGGGAAGAATGTAGTTACAGGCTTATGGCACAGTATGATCGCAATAAGAGAGATGAATGCCAGTTTCCATTTGGAAAAGAACATCCAAAAAATAAGATAACCGACATTGAGCAGGAAGATGAATCCGAAACCCAGGCCGATATATGAAAACAGGTTAGTTCTCAGTGGGGAGACTTTCCAGGAGAGGAAAGAGCTGAAAAGCAGGACAATGGCAAATATGTTTGTGGCAAAGATAATCCATTTGACAATGTCTCTGAATCTCGGTTTTTTATTTTTTGCTCGCATCGAAAAGTCTCTTTTTTTCTTCTGATGATAAACTGCTGTAGCCGGATTGTTTCAACTTATCCAGAATAGTATCTATTTCTTCCTGCTCACTTTTTTTCCTTTTGTTGTACTCCCAATCGGTTTCGTTGCGGCTATACTCCACTTTCATTTTCGATTTTTTTTGGCGTGGCTTGAATAGGCCTACAAACCAATCTATTATACGGCTCATCCAATGGGTGATGTCCTTTCCCTTCTTATACTGAACGGCGAAAAGATAGCCCAGCAGTGCTCCTCCGATATGGGCAACATGTCCGCCCGGATTGGTCGGATCACCCAATGAGAGGAAATCAAGCACAAAGGCGAAGATGGCAATATAGACAATCTTGATCCGCCCAAGAAAAAGTAGACTCAACTCTACCTCGGGACGATAGAACGCTGCACCCATCACTATGGCCATCACCGCTGCCGATGCTCCGATCATCCATCCACTTCCCATATCTGTATAATAAGGGATAGAATTGAAGGCGATCACATAAAGGATTGCTCCTGCCAGGCCACCCAGTACGTAGAGACTACCCAGTGACCGTCCGGAGAAGTACTGCAGGAAAATCTGTCCAAACCAGTATAGCCAGAGCATGTTAAAGAGGAGATGAAAAAAGCCTTCATGAACGAACATGTAAGTGATGAGTGTCCAGAAACGACTTAACAGCAGAGGAATATTAGAGGGGACTCCCAGGAATGAAACGAGATCCACAGCGTTAATATTAAAGAGTGTAATAAACACACCGATAATTTTCATCGCTATGAAAACAAGGGCATTAATAAAAATGAGCCTTGTAATCACACTACCTGTCTTATACTTATGTTTTAATGTATCAATAATGTCCGCCATAATTTTTGTCTCTCTTTTTCCAGTATAATATCATGAAAATCCCGAAAAGCATTCCTCCCAAATGGGCAAAATGAGCTACATTATCTCCTGACCGGTTGGCTACACCGAAGACCAGCTCCAGCAAACCATAGCCTATCACAAACCATTTTGCCTTTATGGGAAACGGGAAGGGTATAATGAAGAGCTGCGCATTGGGAAACAACATGCCGAATGCCAGCAGAATGCCAAACACCGATCCCGAAGCACCTATTGTGACACTGTTCACAAATGAGAACATCTCTTGCGGCATTACGGCCTGCAGTCGAAGGTAAAGTATCAGCATCTGAACCAAACCTGCACCGATACCGGTGACCAGATAATAGGTGAGAAAGCGTTTTGGTCCCCACACCTGTTCCAGTGTTCGTCCAAACATAAATACTGCGAACATATTGAAGAAGACATGTGAGATTGACCAGGGATCGTGCAGGAACATGTAAGTGACGAGCTGATAGATGCGGAAATGATCAGAGGCGGGAAAGTGAAGTCCGAATTGCTGAGAGAGATCAATATCTGCTCTTCTCATCAGCACAAACTGTGCTAACCAGATAATCCCGTTAATGATAATGATATTTTTTGTTACAAGAGGCAATGTACCTCCAAGGCTGTTTTTAGAATTATACATGTTCATAATCAACTGTTGAGGCGCAAAATTACGTATTATTTTGTTTGATTTGCGGATTTTCGCCCCATAAAAGGTTTTTTTTTATAAAAAACAAATACTTTTTATCATTTTTCTTGATAGTTTTCGATTTAACGCTTATATTTGACGGTAAAATAAGGCTCAGCCTTGACTTATAGTATGTTTAATTATTTTATTTACGTATCTTATGAACAAATCAGAACTAATTAGTGCTATTGCTGACAAATCAGGCCTTAGCAAAGTAGATGCAAAAAAAGCATTGGACGCAACACTTGAATCAGTTTCAGCTGAAGTGAAAGCTGGTGGTAAAGTTGTATTGGTTGGATTTGGTACTTTCTCTGTTTCCGAAAGAAGCGCCAGAAAAGGTATCAACCCACGTACAAAGAAACCTATCGACATTCCGGCTAAAAAAACAGCTAAATTCAAAGCAGGTTCAGAATTATCCAATCTCTAAGATTTTGGTAGTGGAATAGAAAAAGAGGAGCAAATTTTTCAGTTTGTTCCTTTTTTGTTTTTACAATGATTGTTTTCGTTCTCCATACTCAGAAAAGTGACAATGTCACTGAATTTCCTGTGAAAGATTGTTCACGGAAAAGAAAATAATACGTACCTTTGCCATCCTGAAAATGACTCCGTAGCTCAGCTGGTAGAGCAATTGACTCTTAATCAATGGGTCGAGGGTTCGAGCCCCTCCGGGGTCACTTGAAAACAAGCACTTATCGAAATTATTCGGTAAGTGTTTTTCTTTGGGTCATATATAGGTCATACAAGTTCAGCTGTTTGCGATTTTCATAAAGGGCTCAATATTGATTTTTTAATAACCTCAACGTACATAAATCGGGAAAAGTCAGTAAGCAGTAGTACAGATAATCAAGTCATGATGACATTCAAACAAAGGTGTGCCAGACATTCAACTACAATCTCCAGCGTTTTATGGTATATAATGAGGGAAAATGCGTAAGTACGCAATAATATTCAATAAATATTGGGGTGTTGTTTAATTTTACTCTATCTTTGCTGAAATAAAATGCGTAAATACGCATTAATTATGAATGAATATGGAAATAAAGCGAGATAGTTATCTGAAGAAGCTCATCAATAGCATGCATAATGATATGATTAAAATCATAACAGGTATGCGGCGTTGTGGTAAATCATACCTATTGTTTATTATTTTTTATAACTATCTTAAAGAAGAGGGTGTCGATGACAATCACATTATACAAGTCGATTTGGAGGATAGACGTAATAAGGCATTGCGTGATCCAGATGCACTCTTGCAATTTATTGATGGAAAAATGACAGATAGCCAGATGTACTATATTCTTCTTGATGAAGTGCAACATGTAAAGGAATTTGAGGATGTTTTGAATAGCTATTTGAAAATTAGGAATGCAGATGTATATGTAACAGGAAGTAATTCCAAGTTTCTGTCTAAGGATTTGGTTACTGAATTTAGAGGAAGAGGTGAAGAAATAAAGGTTTCTCCTCTTTGTTTTCGTGAATTTATGTCGGTCTATAATGGTAGCCGAGAAAAAGCATTAGAAGAATACATGACTTATGGTGGCTTACCTAAAATTGTGACTATCTCAGATGAAACCAAAAAGATGGAGTATCTGAATAGTCTATTTGAGAAAGTGTATCTCACAGATATTAAAGAACGATACAAAATCAAAAATGATAGTGACCTGGAAGAACTGGTAGATGTTATTGCTTCTTCTATTGGAGGACTTATTAATCCAACAAAAATAGAGAATACATTTGCAACGGTTAAACATAGCAAGATTTCATATAATACAATAAAGAGTTATCTTGATATATTACAAGACGTGTTCCTCTTAGAAAAATCGATTCGTTATGATATCAAGGGACGTAAGTATATTGATACCCCTGCAAAATATTATTTTTCAGATATCGGTTTAAGAAATGCTCGTATTAATTTTCGTCAGCAAGAAGTGACACATTTGATGGAGAATATGATTTATAATGAACTCCGCACTCGTGGCTTGAGTGTAGATGTTGGCGTTGTGGTTATGAATACTAAAAACGAAAATGGTGTCAGTCAACGCAAGCAATTGGAGGTTGACTTTGTTTGTAATCAAGGAAGCAAAAGATTCTATATCCAATCAGCCTTGCGCATACCGACTGAGGAGAAACGCGAACAGGAACTACGTTCATTAAGGATGATCGATGATAGTTTCTTGAAGTTTGTCATAACGGAAGATCCCATAAAGAAATACCATGATGAAAATGGAGTTATCTTTATGAATATCTATGAGTTCTTGATGGATGGGGATAGCTTGAAAGGGTAATTACTTTGCTATATATGATATCAATTTTAGACATTCATTTTGATCAATTTGCACCTTAACTTTTTGTCTCAATTAAGTATACAAGTCCATATGGGCTGAAAATCGCGTCTTATTTCTAACTTAAAACAATTCGGTCATCCTTGGTTATAACAAGCCCAATCTGTAAAGCAAAATCAATTCCCATTTTCATTGCCTGTTCAACATTCCCTCCCAAACGAGCATATCCAAAATTTTTAGCTACTTCTCTAATCAGATCATCTTCTGGTAAACTTATTTGGTTCGTCAATATATCTTTAATACCAGAAATAATTTCTTCTCTAGGCAAATCATCAGCATTTCGTTTTGGATAATCCTCTCCCGGAACTCTGTATATATTATATTTTAATGGCTCCTGTTCTTTGTTCCAATAAAACATATTTCCGTTTTGGCTTGTATGTTTTAATTCCATTTGAGTATAAATAAAAGACAAATATCCATTTAACCTTATACCTAAACGTGAAATCCCCCAGGCATTTAATATTCGCTTTGATAAAAGTGAATGACTTATTGGTGCCTCAATTTCCATTACCTTATTAATTTGCTGCATAATATCAGATAGAATCTGTGAGTCAAAAAAATCATCCGAAATATTAAGATATGATTGTTCTAAAACGCAAATATTGTAATTGACGGAATTTTGAATCGGTTGAATTACCTCCTGAGTAATACTTTGAAGCTTAACATTTGAAAAATCTTTAGGTGTAAATACTTCGGTTTTAATCTGTGTTTCTGTCTTCTCATTTTTAATTTTCGGTTCTTGAATATCTTTAATTACATTAACAATATCTTGAATGACTTTTTGAGGATTATCCCACCAATCTAGAGACCATAGTTTATAAATATTCCAACCAAGCATATTTAAAACATCGGTTTGAACAATCTCCCTGTCTTTTGCAGTTTTTGCTGCACGATAGGTCTTCCCATCTGTTAGTATTCCCAAAATGTATTCAGCCGGTTTATGGGGATTAACGACACCAATATCTATTCTGTACCCTGAACAACCAATATTTGTTTGAACCGAGTATCCCATTTTTTTAATTTCATCGGCAATCATGTTTTCAAAATAACTTGATACTGGTTTATTTGTGTTTAGTTTATGAGGTAATGCTATTTTCCCTTTTTCAGTGTATTCCAGAAAAGCTTTAATACCAGCAACACCTTCTGAAGAAGTTCTTGATATATCAATTTGGTCAGAACGTAAAGTAGAAAAGACTTTCATTTCGTATCTTGCTCTTGATATAGCAACATTCAATCTTCGCCAACCACCTTCTCTATTTAAAGGTCCAAAATTTAGATATATCTTACCTTCTATGTCAGGTCCATAACCAACCGAAAATAAAATTACATCCCTTTCGTCTCCTTGAACATTTTCCAGATTTTTTATAAAAATTGGTTCTGATGATTCTAGTGCTACTTTTTCCAAATCTGGGTTCTTTTTAAATTCTTCATTCAGTAAATCTTCAATAAGATTTTGCTGAACCGAACTAAACGTGACAATGCCAATACTCCTTTGAGAAAGGATAGGATCTGAAAGTCTTTTTAATACTTCTGAAACAATCGCTGCTGCTTCAAAGCTATTTTGACGAGTTTTACCCCGGTCATAATATCCTGGAACAAATACGTTATTTACTTTTGTTGAAATGTCATCAGGTGAAGGAAAAGTCAATAACTTATTTTCGTAATAGTTTGAATTGCTAAATGCAATCAAACTTTCGTGTTTACTTCGATAGTGCCACAATAAATGTTTTGATGGCATTGATAATGCAAGGCAGTCATCTAAAATACTTTCTAAATCTTCTTTGTCGGCATTTTCTTCATCAAAATGATTTGTTGTAAAAAAACTAGTCGGGGGCATTTGTTTTGGGTCGCCAACAACAACTACATTCTGTCCTCTCGCTATTGCACCAACAGCCTCGCAAGTGGGCATTTGAGAAGCTTCATCGAAAATAACCAAATCAAATTTCGATTTTTCAACTTCAAAATATTGTGCAACTGAAATTGGACTCATTAACATACATGGACACAATCTGGGTAGTAGGTTCGGTATCAAATCAAACAACCTCCTTAGTGACATTGCCCGGCCATTATTTCTTATTGCCCTTTGAAGAATTCCAATCTCAGAACTGTTAGATGCTTCTTGTGTAAAGGATGGAATTTTTGCAGCAAGTTTCGCAAATAATTCTGCTTTAGTTAGTTCCTCAAAATATTTACTTTGCTCTTTAAACTTCTTGATTTTTCCTTCAAATAATTTTCCATTGAAAACGGATAATCTTTGATCTTTTGAAGTAATGTATTCTGAGAAATTTTTAAATAACGACTTTTTAAAGGAGCCCAGTACTTCCTGATTTTTAAGCTCACCATTTGAATATGTATCAACAACCGATAAAAGATCCATCTCAATTATTTCTTCTTTTATACGATTCCAACTTGTCCAATTGCGTAAGGAATCAAGATTTGCCAACCAGTTCTCGGCATTTTGTTTCCAATATTCAGTCCAGTCTATCGATTTTTTTTGCCCTGTTTTAAAATCTATATTTAATAAATCAAATAAACTGTCTTCGATCTTTTGCTGCTCTTCTGCAAGTGCTATATAACTTGTTACAATTTTCCCTTTTGTATTGAGGAATGAACGGCTCCCATCATTTAAAAGATTAGCTAGATTACTTCTTATCTCTTTAACTTTTAGAGTCTCTGTACTAATCTTGATAATCAGCTGGTTAATTTGCAAACATGCTTCGCAGATTTGTGTTACCGTAGACCATTTGCTGTTGCCGTTATTCCATAAAAAATCAAGGTCTTTAGATAATGTTGCTGCATTTTCATCCAAAAGGTACTGTTCTTTTTGATACAGTATAATTGTTTCAAGATATTCGACGATTTTATTCTTGTTGACCTTGCCTGTTTTTGAAAATGGACGTAGCGTTTTTAATATTTTATTTTGACCTACTAGTTTTGGTAAAAACCATTTGTTGGAAACTACATCCCATTGGAAAAGAATTGGTTCAGCATCGTATTTTAGTATGTTTTTTGTGAAATCTTTTAATAATGAATCACGATAAGTGTCCCGCTTTTCTCCGTGCTTAGTTAATTCCATAATATGGGAAAGCCTTCTTTCGGGATTTTCAATATTAATTAGTGTTGCAGGTGCGTCTGGTATAGACGTTAGATGATGACAAAGCTTTTCTAAACTATCTATTTTTTCCTTGTTAAGATGGGAAGTATCAAACAAAAGCAAATCGGACAATAACTTTTGATTTTGAATCTTATTATATAGAAGCTCAATGTATTTTGAAATAATTTCCTGTGCTAAAGACCTGTTTTGTTGGCTATAAGTTTTTGTTTGTATTTGCATTAAAGGATGATTAAACGGATGTCCGCATAATTTTCCTGCATCTTGCAATTCTTCTACTTTATCAGATAGTTCAACAAACTTTTCTTTGCTTAATTCCGCAATAAAATTATCGTCAAACGGAATATTATCAGATGCATTTCTTAGTTCTGCATAACTAGTAAATGAATCGTATAAAGAAAAGCCAAAGTGATGTTTTTTGTGTAATGCATCAACATATTCATTTAACTCAGTTCTTTGATTATGGAGTCTTTCTGCTTCCGTTTCAAATTCCTGAGGAGATGATTTTCTAATAACTTCTGTTGTTTTCCTAAGCTGTTCTAAGACAGTCGATTTTTTTGATTTATTGGAATGAAGCTCAAGACAAAAAGGGTCGAGCCCAATGTTAGCCAGGCGTTTTTGAACAACGGTTAGGGCTGCCATTTTCTCTGCAACAAAAAGAACCTTTTTCCCTTGATATAATGCATTTGCGATAATATTGGTTATTGTTTGTGATTTTCCTGTTCCGGGAGGACCATGTAGTATAAAACTATTATCATTTGTCGCAGCGCATATTGCTTCTAATTGAGTTGAATCAGCACTTATTGGTAAAGCGATATCAGTAGGATTATACTTTTTATCAAAGTCAATCTCAGTGGACATATCTTTGCATTCCCACTCCAATTTCCCGGAAATAAGACTTTTAACAATTTTATTTTCAGCAAGTTTGTCTGCATTATTATGGATATCATTCCACATTATGAATTTGCTAAACGAGAAAATTCCAAGAAACGCATGACCTTCCACATCCCATCTTGGTTGTGACATTATTCCCCGACGAATAATGTTGAAGATCTTGACAACATCCACACCACTATCATCACGAGGTAGTTCCGCCAAGCCATTAATGGTAATGCCAAAATCTTGTTTAAGCATTTCCAAGAGTGTGATGTTCATGAAAGTTTCTTCCTCTCTGCTTCGAATAATATATCCTTTTTGTGCAGACTTTCGAATTA
Source organism: Proteiniphilum sp. (assembly GCA_016649795.1). Taxonomy (GTDB): domain Bacteria; phylum Bacteroidota; class Bacteroidia; order Bacteroidales; family Dysgonomonadaceae; genus Proteiniphilum. Next base: position 19,696 of record JAENWZ010000003.1, read on the forward strand.
TTTCAATTGGTAAAAGCAAAAGAGGAGCATAACGTGCTAATTCACTATTAGCTGTTTCATACCATTTTAAAAAACCTAATGCAAGATAAAGGGTATTCGCACCATTTTCTTCCAATGACAAACGGGAAGTCCGATATAGTTTTTTTAATGCAGTTTGTAGATCTGATTCTGTTAAATATGTGCGAAGTCGTTTGTGTGAAAGGTCAAATTTTAGTAAGTCAACAATCGGGTCTGACATATTAATAGCCTGATAAACTCCTGAATTTATATTAGGATTAAACCATTCATCAGGTTTACTTAATACTTGGAATTCATCACCATTGGCTAGGGCATCTTCAAATGAACTTAGATTAACTGAAAATAGTTGAATCGTACTTTGTGTAATTCTAAGGTTTAAAAGATTGTTACGAAGACTTAAATCTAATAATTTTCTTTCCCAAAGTTTTTGTTTTGAGAATTGAGCTGATTCTGATATTTCTAACTTTCCTTCGTCAATAATCTTTTCAGGCTGTAAACTTTCTCTGGTAATGATTTTTTCATCATCAATTATTGCCCATCCATCAGAAGTTTTTATCCTTTGTGGTAGTGGCTTAATACCACTTAATCGGGCCCTTTTTATATCAATAAAAAGTAAGAAATCTTCTTCTTTGACTAATTTGTAATTAGCTAAATTGATTGCCTCATCAAATGATTGATTTTGCCCAGCGTTCATGCATGTGGCTTCTACCAATGAAATTTCGTTAATTCCTTGTGCAACACGTTTCTTTAATAAAGAAATATCATCATTAACACTATCAGCAAATGAATCATCAATTAACCATGCACCAACAAAAGCATGACCGTTTATTACGATAAACAATGGATTCAAACCAATTGCTTCTATGCAACTTGCATATAAAATCACCATATCAGCGCAGGTAGCAAGCTTTTGAGAAAATATGGTATCGCACATTCGTATTCTCTGACCCTCATTTTCAAAACTTGCAGGAGGTGAGCAATAAACAATTCCGAGACTTGCTATTGCTTCAAATATCGCTCCCATTTGTTTTTTGACTCTGTCAGTATTTAAAGATTGATATGCGTCAAAAGATGGATTACCTGTCCAGCTTTCAAGTATCTTAGAAGCAACTTGTATGACTTTTGATATCTCAGGATGATTTGGTGTTATAAATGAAGCAAGTATTTCAGGTAAAGTTCCGATTCCATTCCATTGGTCGTAAGCTAATAAATCAACGTTGTAATTTTCAGTAAATATCACATCATCTTGTGAATATATTGAAAGTATTAAATCTCCTGATAGCTTTTCTGTAAGTTCAGATAAGTAGTTAGCTAATAGTTTTAAGCCATTAACTTCTATCTCAATTCTTTGTTTACTCTTCAGAATTTCAATCCGATGCTCCCAACTATTTGTAAAATTCGGCTCACTTGTTATTTTAATTTTCAAGTCCAACAAATCTGTTTCCAAAGGATTTTCAATAACAAGTTTACGAATCAGTGGAATCCGGTTTTGTTGAATTGCATAATTTGCAACGGGAGTGTAGATGAACTCTACTCTGGGTGAGTTGAATAATTCAGACATTTTGTTAATTTGAGATTAATTGGAGCAAATTTCTGGTTGTTGGCTGGCTGTGTTCAAATGTGTATATTCTGCTTTGGCTAGCATTATTATCCTGTACTACAGAACCGAGTGTGCATAGTATAATTTTTTCTTTCCAAACTTAAATCAATGATATAGCGTAGTCAATTGCATCAGCTTTTTTCTCGAATTTTTTAGTTAATTTTTCGTTCTTTTCTCCTTTTACACCCCAACCACCTTTATTGGGTATTACGTATTGATTTTTTCCCATAATGTATTAGTTTATGTAGTTATACAAATTATCAATTATTGAACTCCTTACTCTTTAGCTTCTTGAAAATATATTTTCAAATTTTACCGTTAACTACAAAATAACGGAGTCCTATGCTAGAGGGCTTCAAAAAACATGTTTACAATGGTGAAATTGATTTAACAAGGATGCAAGTTTAATGAATATAATCCTAATTACAAACAAATTAGTGGATATATCCAAATATTTAATAAGACAACTAAATAGATAACCTGAGGATTAGTAGACTTTCTCTCGATTTAGTAACAAAAAATATAAAAATATATTGAATGATCACATCACCCAATTATCTTACCACACAAATAACATTATATTTCTTATCCTGGGTATCACTCCTTGTCATTGTCCGGTCTGTAAAACGGGTCAAATGATTAGAATCAGGAAACTGCCCCCATACAGTAATGGCTCTATTTTTCATCGGATTCATTGTCAAATAGTTCATGAAATTTTTGTTGTAAAAGTTTCTTGTCAGGCAGTTGCGTTTTATATTCTGAAACCATTGTCGGTGAAAGACTTCTACTTAAAGCATATTCAACAACTTCGCTGTCTTTGTCCTTACACAGTAAAACCCCTATACTCGGATTTTCATTTGGTTTCTTAATGTCCCTGTCTAATGCTTCTAAGTAAAAATTCACTTGTCCTATATGATCGGGCTTAAACTTGTCGGCTTTGAGTTCAAACGCCACCAAGCATTGCAGTCCACGGTGGTAAAAAAGCAGGTCTATGAAAAAGTCGCTGTTGCCAACTTGCAATTTGTATTCTTCTCCTATGAACAAGAAGTCTTTACCAAGTTCAAGTATGAAGTTCTTCATCTGTCTCACAAGTCCACGCTGTAAATCCCTTTCGTTATGTGGTTCAGGTAGGTTCAAAAATTCAAATACATAACTGTCCTTGAAGGTGTTTGTTAGGCCGTTTTTACTTTCTCTCACCGCTGGTGAGAGTTTAGAATTACCTATCATTGTTCGCTCGAAAAGGCTTGCAGAAATTTGTCGGTCGAGTTCCCTTTTACTGTAATTTTCTTGCTTAACAAGTTTAAGATAAAACTCCTTTTCTTCAATTGATTTACATCTTGAAAATACCTGCATATTATTTGTCCAACTAATTTCTCTCACCAGTGGTGAGAGTTTTGGAAAGTCCTTGTAAGTCTCATAAAATTGTTTCATTCTCCAAATATTCTTGTCGGAGAAGCCTTTAATTTCGGGTTCGTTGGTCTGTATGAATTTGGCTAATTCTGTCACAACAGAGTCGCCCCATTCAGATTGTTCAATTTTCTTGCTGATATATTCTCCGATATTCCAATAGAGGTTTATCAGTTCAGAGTTTACGGCTCTTATAGCGTTTTCCCGAGATTGCTTTATTAGATGAATTATGTCTGTAAAACGATTATCCATTTTTTATTTCTATATGCTACAAATTTATGTTTTATCAGTCGTGTTTATCTTATGGAACCGGTTTTCTGCCATTACTGCTAACGTGTTTTTTACGAAATAAAATCTACAACTTTCGTAAATATCTGATATATAACATTCGTATATCCTGTCATATTGGGGGTATTTACAAAGATTCATTAAATCCGGATGCAGTGGTGGAAACATACGTTTCTCATCAGTACCAGGGTTACATTAAATGCAAAAATAACAATTATTTAGATAAACAAAGGTAGATATCAATAATTATGTTTCTTTTATTCAGAATGCTACCATGAGTAGATTGTTTATCCCAATGGGTAACTTCCTAAAAATGGATACTAGTGCCTTTGTCTCAGTGTGTTTCTTCAGATTCCGATTTAATAAATTCTATACTTTGTGAGGAAGAAGGTAAAATGAGTTAAGCAAAAGGTGTACTGTTTGATCGGCGTACATCGATATTGTCAATCATTGCATTACCTCTGTATTTTAATAAAAACGCTACAATATCAGTGATTTCCTCTGGTGATATAAGGTTTGAAATGTCTAAATCGGTACGCATGATCTTAACCATATCGGTAGCGACTCCGCCGGGGGCAATGGTGTGTACTCTTATTCCAAGGGGTTGTACTTCTTTGGCCAGCACTTTTGAAAAACCCATTAATGCATGTTTTGACGCCGCATAAGCTGCCTGATTTTCATATCCCAATCTTCCAACTACCGACGAAATATTTATAATCGTTGCACACTCAGATTTTTGAAGATGGGGAATGGATTCCTGGCAAAGCAAAAAAGGGCCCCGGGCATTGATCGCAATCATACGGTCCCATTCATTTGAGCTGGTTTCTGATAATGATTTGGAAACGGCATAACCAGCATTATTGATCAATATGTCGAGTCTGCCAAAAACTTGAATTGTTTCCTCAAGAAGTTTTTTCGGTGTTGCGGGATCGGAAATATCGGCAACAACCATATGCGGTGCGGTGCCTATGACCTGCATTTTTTGTTTCAATACTTCCAATTTCTTCGTATCTCTTCCTGTAATCACAACATTTATGCCCAGGTGTGACAACCTTAAAGCGATACTTTCTCCGATTCCTCTGGACGACCCGGTGACCAAAGCTGTTTTTCCTTTAAAATCCATAAGTAGCGTTTTTATCTTAAAGGAAGCTCTACGGAGAGATGCTTGTCGCTTCTCACATAGGTGGAGGTGACATCATAGGTGAGCGAGGTTGTCGCGGCAGGAGCTGAGATCAACTGAGCCGATCGCGGGTAAAGCACTACGCGTTTTGTGCCGCTCCCTTCTTTCACCTCAAGCTCGAAATAGAGGTCACTGTTGTTTCGTATCTCATACCAGTTCGTTTTGTTTCCGTTGCCTCTGACCTCTGTATAGTGTGAGGGTAACAACTCCACGCAGGCATTGAAGAGTGCGCGCACGTTTTCCTCTTTCCCTGCCAGGTATTTACTTGCCCAGGCAACGGTTCTTCCTGCATCGAGGGCTTCGCGGATCCCTTCCGGAGTGCGTTCTTTGGCCATCACCAGCGTCATGGTGCGATGCACATACTCCTTGCTCCTGTCGTAATCATGTGCCACCAGATTGTGGATGTCTGATGAACCCATCACTGTCAGTCCCTTGTCGATGCACCAGTCGAGGGCTTTCAGGTGAATACCGAAGCCGTTGATCACCTCAATGCCGTGTAACGCCTTGCTCCTGGAGAGATCATCCACAAAGTCGATCCACTCATACGACCCCTCTATGCCGGGTTGCCATCCGGGGTGGTTCCAGAAGATAAAGGAATTCTGTGTCGCTGCCTTCATCACTGCTGCCCGGTCCTGCTCGTTGGAACGACCTTCTATATAACCCGAAGCATCGCCAATATAGATGGCATTAAAATGTCCGGGAGGAGTGTTGCGTGTAATCTCGGTACCCTTTACCAGGATGATGTTGTTTTTCGCTGTACCTTCCTTCAGCAGTTCATAACCACGGTTATGAGCCACTTTCACATCATCTTTGTGCGGGGTGTATTCAATATGGTCTGTGATCGCCAGCGCATCGAGGCCCTCTTCCCAGGCCTCCTGATTGCGTACATTGGGCCAGACATGTCCGTCAGAGAAAACGGTATGCGTATGGAAATCGCATTTCAGCACTTCGTAACCGTTCACCTCCGGGATCATAATGTTCTCACGGTAGATGGGGCGACGGTTTTCATCGAGATAGAGCATCCCTTTTCCGTTGTTTCTCTGTGCAATGGCAAGCGTGGAGACTAAAAAGAGTCCGATCAGTAAAAAATTTCTCATAGCAATTATTCTTTAATATATATTTGTTTCTCTGTTCATCTATCGCGGTCCCGACCTCAAACGATTATTGACTGCCGGTTTCACAAAAATAAACAATCCCTTTGGAATTATTGTAGCCGTTGGTTAAATATTGCGAAGAAAAATCAGCCTGGTACTGTATGACTATACAGTGTGAATGTTTAGTGTACCTGATTTGTCGTTTGGATGAAATTGACTATTTAAGCAGGTTTAATCCATCTTTTGCCGACTGGTCGCCGGGAGCGATAATCAGCACAATATTGAAAAACTTTTTCGCCTCATTCTTCTTGCCGAGAAAATATCTGGTCCAGCCGCACATCAGCGTGGAATAGTAGTCGAAGGGGTACATCCGCTGCACCTTGTTGAAATAGATCTCAGCCTGCAGGAAATCTTTCCTGTAGTAGTAGATATTCCCCAGTGCGTAGTTGATTTTAGAGTTCATCTTGTCGAGGGTGAGGATCTGCTTGTAGACCTTCTCCAGCTCCTCACTGTTTTTCTGTGCCTCCAGTGGATAACAGAGACCCAGCAATGCCTCCACTGCCTGTGGTTCAATCTCTGCCGCCCGATTATAAAACTTCTTACTTGTTTCATAATCTTTAGAGAGATAGTAGAGCCATCCAAGGCGCAATGACTTATGGTAATCGTAACCGTTCAGGCTGTTCAGTTCGCCAATTGCTTTTTCGTAGTCCCCGGACGACTCGTAGCGGTAGCTGCCGGCGAAGATCTGCGACGGGTCTACCTGTGCTGTGACACTCACGGTGAACAGCAACAGGAGGATGATCATCCCTGGTTTCTTATTCAAAAATTCCATAACAATGCGATGTTTATCAGATGATTATTGTATTTGTATGCGGAGTAATCGGTTGCTGAGTAGGCATAGCCCTCTTTTTGCTGCCATTGATAACCAGCGCTCAATGTAATTTTCTTAATATACCATGAGAGCGAGAGACCTGCCAATCCTTTGATGGGATCGTAGGTGTCATACACCAGGAACGAGCGATCGGTGATGTAATTCAGGTGGTTCCCGAAGCTTGCGTTCGCATCAATCCATATCTGTTTGAACAGTTTCACCCCGAACAGCTGGGAGAAGATGTATTGCTCCGTTGTCCAGCCTTTTGGGGTGTGAATCATTGCTGCGGAGGTGATCCCGTAAAAATTGAGATTCCCCAGCGGGTAGTATGTAAGCGATCCTTTTGCCTGGTATTGATCTACACCTCCAAAGTTTGAATAGGCGACGGCAATCTCCGGGAGGGTATAGGTAAACCGTTTGTTGAAAAATGCAAGCAGCGAATAGGCGGAGTGAGAGAGGTTATTGTCAATGCTTTCAATATTGTAGTACCCTCCGGAAAGACCCCAGGTGATGCTGTTGGGCGTGAAGAACTCCAGTGCTGCCACCAGCTGGTGTTGCGAAAGATTGTCTTCTTTTTTCAACGCTGAGGCGACGGAACGCTGAAACCGGGTGTTGTAAAACTGATATCCCAGTTTTAATTTTGTCCGTTCTGATAGTCTGAAGCCAATACCGAGGGCAGAGAAAACCATATTCTGGTATTGATTGAGCGAATCCTGTCCGGCAGTAGGGGAGAGGCTGCCCGGATTGTTGTCGTTCATCAGATACCCTCCTGAGAGAGAGATGTTATCGACAACGGAGCTTTTGTGTCCGATAGTAGCTTGCGTATGGGGCGCCAGCGTTTTGGCGAGGATAGCGGCATTTTCATTCTGTCCGCTCAGCAGAAAAGCGTAGTAGAGACCCTCCTTTAATGCCGGATCATCGGGTGTTTCAGAAAGTGTTTTCCTGTAAAATTCCGCTGCTTTTGCATAGTTCTTCAGTGCATAATAGGCCAACGCGGTCCGGTAGTTAAGATAATAGAAATCGATACCCTCTTCTTGTGCATTGAGGCTCGTCTCAATCAGACTCCGGTAATCTCCCTCCAGATACTGCCGGTAGGTCAGACTGTCTATCTGCTCCGGGCGCAGACTCTCCTGTGCAGTCAGGGGAGAGACAGCCAGAGCTATAAGTAGAAACGTTATTCCCAATTGATACATAATGTCTGTTTTTGTGTGTTAATCTCGATTCTCTTTTTTGTAATGGTTACCGATGCTTCTCTGCTTTGCGGTTTGAAATTGAGGAATGATGTTTTCGTCACAATCCGGTAAACGATTTTTTCGGGATAATGGATGTTGTCTGCTTCGGTAAGCACTGACTCGTACCGGATGCGGGTGAACAGTATAAAGGGAGAGAGAAGATCCTGGATCCATTTTGTCCCCGCAGGATGTTCTTTTGTAAGAGGCATCCAGTCATTTATAGTAATATCTTTTTCATTGGAGAGGAGTAGCTTGAAACAGCTGCGGTAGAAGAGATAGAGAGGCGACGATTTTTTTCCTTCGAAATCGGTGAAGTAGAACATGGTTCCATCATTATCGAAGTAGGCTGTCGACCCGGTTTTATCACAACGGATGTAGGTTTTGTTAAAGGCGTCCGTGGCCACCTCCCAGAGCCATGTTTCGTTCTCCTGTTTCACACTGAGCGATCTGCCCGGTGTGGCATCCAGCGCTTCGCTTGCCAGCGTCGACAGGGGTACATTGCAGACGATGCTTCCCTCTTTGGGTGTCTCACCGATACGGAGAACCGGCTTATCCCCCTGCTCTTCGAAAAAATAACCGAAAGGATAGGGATAGGTCGTCGCACCCACTTCCGGTGTCAGCTGCACCTGATAATGGAGATGAGGTGCCGGTGATCGTCCCGAGTTACCGCAGGCAGCGACCACTGTTCCTCTCTTTACATAATCACCTGTACGCACCCTGAAGCTATCTTTTTTCAGATGACTCATCTGTGTGTACAGACCGTTCAGATGGTTGATGATAATGGTGTTGCCCCAGTTGTTGCGTGTGTCCACACTCCCAATCTCGTTCTCTTCCGTGATATTGCTGATCATCTGAACATAGCCGTCGGCAGGAGCAAGCACCGGCTTGTGATAACAATAGTACTCCTCCTTTCGCGCGCAGCCGCCGAAACAGCTCTTGCCCTCGTCGTCGGTAATCACAAAATCGAGTGCCTTACCCCATTCACCCAGATGGGTGATGGCGCCGTCATAACCCTGGCTCACCGTCCACTTATCGAGAAATGGCAGTTGCAGTTTAAAAAGCAGCTCCTGTCCGAAGCGCTGCATATAATTGACATTCTTATAGACTGTTTTTTCAGGATTGAAATACTGTATATAGGGAAAGTTAAAAAATCGGTTGGTGCTCCGCTGTTTAAGGATATAGAGGATTAATATTGATAAAAGACTGAATGATAGAGTATAAGAGAAGATGCCTATGTCTGAAATAAGATTTTCAATACCCGAGTAAAAGAGGAAGAGAACAGGAGTGAGTCCTATCACGAGCAGATAGGTGTAACTGCTTGGAATGATGAAAAAACTACCGATGGCCATACCCCAGAAGATATAGTTAACACCTGCCAGATTCTGGGTCAGCTCCCCGATATCTACCCCCATCAGTTTACTTGTAACAAACGCGAAGAGGAAGCCGAGGAAGGCGACTGTCGATTTTATTCGCGAATGCAAAAGCAACGCAATCACCAGCATCATCCCCACCAGGATACTGTCGGTGAAGAAGATGGATGCTATGGTCTTCAGGTAATAATAGAGCATCTGGGGTAGCTGAAGATGATCGAGCATATGCACAGCATCATACCAGGGTACTTTCATCTGTTCCGCCAGCAGCACGGTAAACCTTTCAAACGGAACTATCGGCATGATGCGGGTGAAAGTGCTGAAGGAGAGGTCAATCACAGTGAGTGTCAGGACGAACGGGAGCGTGAGGATGGGTATCTGATGTTTCGCGAACATTGTTTCAAACCAGATGGTGAACATAAACCCGAGAATCACAGCTAAGATGAACAGGATAAGAAAAGGAGGATTGATATGAAACTTGTAGACCATACTGATACCAATAAAGATGGCGTTGAAACCATACAGTCCGGTATCAATTTTCCCTTTGGAGAAACCAAACAGATGTGCCAGTATGTTTGTCAGCACAACAGCCGCAAGCCCTCCTGCTCCAAGCCTGAAATCGAGCATGCTTAACACCAGCAGTAGTATACCGTAAGCGCTGTTCTGAGAAAAAAATATCTGGGCATAACTGTTGATCAGGCCGTTCAGGTGTAATTTTCCGATAGGTTGGATCTGAATCCCCATATTCGTTTCTTTTCAGCTTAAAATCGCCTGTTTCAAAGGTTGAAACTTTTCAGATGGTCGGGCAGATGCTCCTGTTCCACGATGCTCTCCATCGTTTCATGTTTTCTGATCAGATGCACCTTACCGGTTGTATCTATCATCACCACGTTGGGGCGAAGGGTGATAAACTGCATCCACTGGGTCATATTGCTGTCTCTTATACACATCTGAC
>JAENWZ010000068.1 GCA_016649795.1 Proteiniphilum sp.
AATTTATCAGGGAATAAAAATATAATCATCGCTCTCCAGCAGTTGATCGGCGAGATGCTTCTTAGGATAAACAACAATGCGGCTGTGATCGGGGAACCGGTTTTCCATACGGGTTGGCATACTTTCCATTACCGGAAGATGGGAGACATAACCCACATGGGCTGAGATCATAATGATCAGATCATCTTTCCTGATCTGATCGCCGCATGAAAGCGGGTTGTCCCAGTCGACGAAAGGCTGAAATGTAAAGTTCCCTGTTTTCTTTTGCCCTGCAATGATCTTCTGTGTATCGGGATGTCCCAGATGGAGCACCGGGACAGAGAGCTCAGAAGAGAGGGTGGATACTTTGTCTACCCACATGCTGAATCCATCTTCCTTCTCAGCCGATGGGGGAGAGATAAGTACAATCCGCTTGTGAGTGATCAGCTTTTGTTCGACATGGCATACAAAGAGATTCTTATCCATGTTCTTAATGATCAGATCGATCTTCTCACCCAGAAGCTTATCCCATAAGCCCGCTTTGCCCGGCCATCCCAGGATAACGATATCGGACATGGTCTCACGTGCCGTCCGTACGATGCCGTCCGCAGGATTATGATCGATGGTGGTGATGATATCCACATTCACCTCGGCCGCTTTTGCCGTGGCGACAAACTCCTGCAGTCTTTTCCGGAAACTGACAATGTTTTTTTCAGCCTCCCGGTTATTGGGCACCACCCCCAGGAGCGAGATCGGGTTGACCGATTTCTTATCTTTCAGCAACAGGGCCAGCTGCACATGGTAACCAATATGGGATGGATTGGCGATAGGTACCAGTATCTTCTCCTGTGCAAACTCACCCATGGAGGAGGGAGTCAAAGGTGCATTCTCTTCGCTCAGGGCTATCTTCTTTGCCGAACGCTGTGTAAAGACTGATGCTACAATGCAGGTCAGCAGAATAAGGATGATGGTCCCATTCAAAATATACTCATCCAGTATGTCCGCCCTGTACCCTACAATGATAATGGCCAGGGTGGCCGCAGCGTGGGAGCTGTTCAACCCGAAGATAAGCGTTCTTTGTGTGGCGGTATAGCTGAATGTTTTTTGTGTGACGAAGGCAGCGATCCATTTCCCTACTAACGCTACAATGGTAAGGGTCAACGCCACAATAATGGTACGGGGACCATCGAACACCACCGAAACATCCACCAGCATACCTACTGAAATCAGAAAGATCGGAATGAAAAGGGCATTACCGAAAAACTCAATACGGTTCATTAAGGCGGATGAGTGAGGGATAAGCTTATTGAGTGCAAGTCCTGCGGCGAAAGCACCAATAATGGGCTCAATACCTCCCAACTCCACCAGAAACCCGGCGGAGAAAACAATGAACAGGACAAAAATAAAGTTCGAGTATTTTTCCGATTCAGCCTTCTGAAAGAACCATTTGGCTATGCGCGGAACAATGAGGAAAATAATCAGGGAGAAGAGGGCAAGTGAGATAAGCAGCTTCAGAAGAAAACTCAGATCCAGTCCCCCATCACTGCCGGACAGTACCATTGCCAGTATAATCAACACAGCCGTATCGGTGAGTATGGTCCCGCCAACGGTGATGGCTACCGCCTGATTACGTGCGACACCCATACGACTGACAATGGGATAAGCAACCAGCGTGTGTGTGGAGAACATGCTGGCCGTAAGAAAGCTGGCGTTGGCATTGTAACCCAACAGATAATAACATACGGGATAGCCTATGAGCAGCGGTATAAGGAAAGTATAAAAGCCAAACGTGAGGCTCTTGTTCCTGTTCTGCTTAAACTCACCCAAATCGAGCTCCAGACCAACAATGAACATGATATACAACAGCCCAATGGTAGAGAATATCTCCATTCCGCCGTGGTTGTGATCAATAAAGTTAAGCCCGTAAGGGCCAACGATCACACCTGCCACTATCAACCCAATAATGCTTGGAATATTGAAACGTTTCAGAAGTATGGGAGCCAGCAGAACAATCAGTAAAAGAATGGTGAATATCAATACCGGATTGGTGAACGGTAGAGCAAACACATGCTGTAATTCGGTTAGAAAATCTGCCATCGGGTAACTTTATTGATTTGTGATTAGAAGCTGCATCCAAGCAATATCCTCTATCATCCACAAAATTAAAAAAATAAATTGATTTATTTGACACCCTCTTTCTTTTTTGGAGTCACTAAAGTGATTATCTTTGCGGGTTATATTTTCACGCCATGGGCAATCAAAAACAGATAGAAATAAAGGGTGCGCGCGTCAATAATCTCAAGAATATCGACGTGATCATCCCCCGCAACACCTTCACGGTGATCACAGGCCTCTCCGGATCAGGGAAGTCCTCACTGGCTTTCGACACTTTATATGCCGAAGGACAACGGCGTTATGTTGAGAGCCTCTCCTCCTATGCACGTCAATTCCTGGGGCGCATGAACAAGCCGGAATGTGACTTCATAAAGGGTATTCCACCTGCAATTGCCATTGAACAAAAGACAACCTCCCGAAACCCACGTTCTACGGTAGGCACCTCCACCGAAATTTACGAATATCTGCGTCTCCTCTATGCACGAATAGGCAAAACGCTGTCACCCGTCACCGGGAAAGAGGTTAAACGGCATTATGTCCACGATGTGGTGGCGAAAATGCAGGAGTATCGCCAGGGAACGCGTCTGGCTGTGCTCTCTTCCATACAGTTACGGAACAACCGTAATTTGCGGGAGCAGCTGGAGATTCTGATGAAGGAAGGTTTTACCCGTGTGGATGTGGGAGAACAGTTCTACCGGATCGATGAACTGCTGGAACAAAAGAACCTTCCGCCCGATGAAGAGGTGCTGCTGGTGATCGATCGCCTCTCCTGCTCTGCCGACAAAGCGAGTGTAAACAGGTTGACCGACTCGGTGGAGACAGCCTTTCTTGAAGGGAACGGCGAATGTATTATCCGCTTCTGGGGAGAAAACGGTATGGAGAGCTTTGTCTTTTCAAATCGTTATGAGGCGGACGGCATCCGGTTCGAAGAGCCGTCGGAAATGATGTTCAACTTCAACAGTCCCGCCGGTGCCTGTCCAAAATGTGAAGGATTCGGAAAGATCATGGGCATCGATGAGAATCTGGTGATTCCTGATAAGAGCCTCTCCCTGCAGGAGGAGTGTGTACAGTGCTGGAAAGGGGAAAAGATGAGCGAATGGCGGCGGGAGTTTGTACACAATGCCTACAAAGCAGATTTTCCGATCCATCGTGCCTATATTGATCTGACCGATGAGGAGAAGGATATCCTCTGGAACGGACGTCACAACCTGGAGATATATGGCATTAATGATTTTTTCGGGATGCTCGAAAAAAATCTATATAAGATACAATACCGTGTGATGCTGGCACGTTATCGCGGCAAAACAGAATGTCCTCTCTGTAAGGGAGCACGGCTTAAACCGGAAGCCCTCTACGTAAAAATAGGAGATAAATCTGTTTCCGAACTGGTGCTGATGCCTGTGACAGAATTGAAACTTTTTTTCAATCAGCTGCAGCTGGACGATACCGATGCCGCCATTGCCGAGCGACTGCTCACGGAGATAAACAACCGTTTGCAGTTCCTTTTAGATGTGGGACTGGGTTATCTCACCCTCAACCGTCTCTCCAACACATTGTCGGGAGGTGAGAGTCAGCGTATCAACCTGGTCTCCTCACTGGGGAGCAGCCTTGTGGGCTCACTCTATATCCTTGACGAACCGAGCATAGGTCTTCATTCCCGCGATACATACCTGCTTATCCGGGTACTGAAGGAATTGCAAAGTCTGGGCAATACGGTTGTGGTGGTTGAACATGATGAAGAGATTATCCGTGCAGCGGATTATATTATCGATATAGGCCCTAAAGCGGGGCGTCTGGGAGGTGAAGTGATGTATCAGGGTAATGTAGCGGAACTGGAGAAAGAGAGTGAAAGCTATACGGTAAGGTATCTTACAGGAGAAGAGCAGATAGAGGTCCCCGATTCACGCCGCAAATGGAACAACTACATTGAGGTAAAAGGAGCGCGCCAGAACAACTTGAAGAACATCGATGTGAAGTTTCCCCTGAACGTGATGACCGTAGTTACAGGTGTGAGCGGATCGGGCAAATCTTCGCTGGTGAATGATGTATTATACAACGCCCTGCAGCATCATTACAAGGGTACAGCGCTTGAACGTGCTGAGTTCAACACCATCTCCGGCGATATCAAACTAATGAAAGGAGTGGAGTATGTGGACCAGAACCCCATAGGAAAATCATCCCGCTCCAATCCGGTGACCTACCTGAAGGCATTCGATGAGATTCGTAAACTCTTCGCGGCACAACCGCTGGCAAAACAGATGGATTTTACACCGGCCTATTTCTCTTTTAATGTGGAAGGAGGACGTTGCGAGGAGTGTAAGGGCGAAGGCACCATCACCGTGGAGATGCAGTTTATGGCAGACATTAAGCTTGAGTGTGAATCGTGTCACGGCAAACGTTTCTCGCCCGAAGTGATGGAAATAGAATACAAAGGGCAGACGATTTACGATGTGCTGGAGATGACAGTCAACCAGGCTATTGAATTTTTCGGTGAACAGAAAGGGACTACAGAGAAAAAAATCACAAAGAAAATGCAGCCTTTGCAGGATGTGGGCCTGGGATATCTAAAGCTGGGACAATCATCCTCCACACTTTCGGGCGGAGAGAATCAACGCGTGAAACTGGCTTTTTACCTTGGTGAGGAGAAATCAAAACCCACCATTTTCATCTTCGATGAACCAACCACAGGTCTGCACTTTCACGATATCAAAACGCTCCTCATGGCGTTCAACGCGCTTATCGGCCGCGGACACACGGTTATCATCATAGAGCACAACATGGAGATCATCAAATGTGCCGATCATATTATCGATATCGGACCGGAAGGCGGGAAAGAGGGAGGTTATGTGATTTGCTCAGGCACACCGGAGCAACTAGCAGAATGCAGGGAATCACACACGGGGAGATTTTTAAAGAAGAAGCTGCATTGAATATTACACAAAATTATTATATTTGCAAATAAGTGGAAATTTATACTGATATATTTTTAGGAGACAGTAAGGATAAATTAATGTTTCTTGCTGACAACTCTATTGATTTAATTGTCACATCTCCTCCTTATGCCGATCAACGAAAAAACACGTATGGAGGAATACATCAAAACTATTATGTTGATTGGTTTTTACCAATATCTTCTCAACTTCTAAGAGTTTTAAAACCATCAGGCACTTTCATTCTTAACATAAAAGAAAAAGTAGTTAATGGTGAACGAAGTACGTATGTAATGGAACTCATTTTAGCTATGAGAAAACAGGGATGGTTATGGACTGAAGAATTTATATGGCATAAAAAGAATTCATATCCTGGAAAATGGCCCAATAGATTCAGAGATTCTTGGGAAAGACTACTTCAGTTTAATAAGGATAGAAAATTTAATATGTATCAGGAAGAAGTAATGATTCCAATGGGGGATTGGGCTAAAACTCGTTTAAAGAAACTTTCCGATACAGACAAGAAAAGAGATGATTCAAAGGTTGGGAGCGGATTTGGAAAAAAAATCTCAAATTGGTTAGATCGTGATATGGCATATCCTACAAATGTTTTGCATTTAGCTACTGAATGCAATAACAAAAATCATAGTGCTGCTTTTCCTGAAGAACTCCCAGAATGGTTTATTAAACTATTTACAAAGGAAGAAGATGTGGTTCTTGATCCATTTATGGGATCAGGTACTACACTTAAAGTTGCGAATCGAATGAGAAGACATTCCATTGGAATAGAAATTGTCCCTGAATATTACAACCTAGTAAAAAGTCAATTGGAACCTATTGAAATATACTTATTTGAAGAAGACAAACATGCAGATACTGAACCCTACCGAAGTCTTAGATTATGTTGAGAACAATATTGAAGTTTTTCATAGAAAACGTATACAAAGTCTCGACTCGTTAAAGCTATCAAAGGTTTTGAAAAGAAAAAATCCTTATTTGTACAAAGCGAAAAATGTGTTAACCGCTGATGAAATAGTGCGAGGAATTTTAGATGCACATATTTCATCCAGTGAAGAAGGAATATTTGGTGATTGGATAGAAGGTCTTGCCATATTTATTAATCAAAAAGTTTACAATGGATGGAAATCTGGAATTATAGGTGTTGATTTGGAATTCGATAAAGATGATAAAAGGTATATTGCAAATATTAAATCCGGACCAAATTGGGGAAACAGTTCTCAAATTAAGAAAATGATTTCTGACTTTAAAACTGCGAAACGAACATTACGCACTAGTAATTCTCATATAAACATAGTTGCTATAAACGGATGTTGTTATGGTAAAGATAAAAATCCCGACAAAGGAGATTATCGGAAACTTTGTGGCCAAGGATTTTGGGAGTTTATTTCTGGTAAGCCACAACTCTTTACTGAGATAATTGAGCCACTTGGGTATAAGTCAAAAGATAAAAATGATATTTATTTGGCTTCATATGCACAGATCATAAACAGGTTTACAAAAGAATTTACAATAGAATTTTGTAAAAATAACGGAGAAATTGATTGGGAGAAGCTAGTTAATTTTAATTCTGCTTTAGAGATCATATAATGTTAATATTTCGTCCTATCCAAAAAACTACGATCCCTGACAGCACCACGATAGCGGACCATTTCCCGAAAAAGATCTTCTCTAACCGGGGGTGACGTTTTTTTCCGCCGAGATATTCCAGATAAATACCCAAAAAGATGTATGGAAGCGCCAGCACCATGAAGGCGTTCTGCTTCAAGGCTGTCAGGATGTTCAGGTGCAGCAGATGATGAATGGCTCTTTGCGAACCGCAACCGGGACATTCAAAACCGGTAGTGAGCAGGAAGGGACACTGAGGGAAAAAAGGATACTTCCCGGGGTCAAAAAAAAAGAAAAGAAACAGCGCTGCCACAAGCAGAATAGCTGTGGCAGCGACAATCCCTATTTTAGTTGTTCTGTTCACTATTGATGCATGAGCGCTTAAAAATTGTACCCGCTTGCACTCTCTTCAATGATGTTCTCCATATACGCTGGCATATTGCCTGTTGAGAACATGATGATCCATAGTATCAAATAAAGGATGCCGATTGCAAAGGCAATAGAAGTCCACATTTTTGCTTTTTTCGCCGCCCTCTCCGACTCCTCATATTGTCCGTTGAAGTAAAAAGAATCCACCTTTGCAGCATATACAATCCCTGCAATGCCGAAAGGGATACAACAGAGTACCGTAGCTACAATTGACTGCCAGAGCCAGTTATTGGGTTTCAGGGGAGGGATATCAACCACTGGTGGTTCCTGCTGCTGCGGTTCCTGCTGTGGGGGCACAGGAGGTGGCATCGTAGGCTGATCCTGTTGGGATCTCTCATTATGATCTTCCATATGATTTTTTTTACACGTTATGTATTCAACAATTCTCCTATACCCGCGACGGAGCCTACAAAGACAAAGACAAGAATGATTGCAACAACAATCAGCAACACCCATCCAATGGCTATCCACATGGCTATTTTGGCCCATTTGGCGGCAGAACGGGAAGCTTCGGCAGAAGCAGCGTAATCACCCCTGTTGAAGAAGGATTCTACCTGGGCTGCGTAGACAATCCCGATAATCCCCAGAAGACTTAGAAAGCTGCTGCAAAGGATGAAAGGCAAAATGGTCACCAGGATAGATTCCACAAGCCATGTCTTTGGCATGGGCTGAAGCGTCTGAGGTCCGTACGGAGTAGCAGGCCGGTCGAATTGCGCTCGTTGCATTTGCCCTGCCTGCGCTGTTTCAGGAGCATAGGATGACCCGGTAAAAAGATAGCTTAACTCAGCCACCTCATCGGCACGCTTCCATTGTTCCATGCCCTGCGTCCAGACAAGTGTTTCAGGTTTCACGTTCTCATGTCTGAGTTCGTCGGGGGAGAAAGTACCTTTTTGCTTCCCTTCTGCGTCGATATAAAAATAGCGGTTCATAGTTTTTTATTTTATTGATAATCTTCAGGGTTAATTGTTATTGTACGTATGTTACTGTTATTTTCATCGGTATAAATATATTCAATAACAACATCGTTTTCTGTAAATATACGCAGATCAGCGTTGGTGGAAAACATTGTTTTTATGCTCTTCATGAGTTCCTCCACCCTGTTCTCCAGCAATGAATCGGGATTATTGATGTTCATCACTCTGTAATGGTACCGGAAAACATTATCTGTAGTCACGGAGGCTTCTTCAAACCGTGTGTACTGATCGAGTGAAACCGGTGCAGATTCATTTAGCTCTGCTGCCATCTGTGTAAGTTTTTTATGCAACTCCTTGTCACCAGTGCTACATTGTAAAATCAACAAAGAAAAGAAGATCACAGAGAGAAGAAAGAATGTTTTTCGCATTTGTAAAAGAATTGTTTCACAAAAATAAAAAAGTTTAGACTACATCAAAAATAATCAGCGTTATTTTTTTGATTTACCGGGAATAATTGGTAGAATCTCAAAATTCCCTGCAGAATATGATGTTTGCATTCATCTCTGAAGGTTGCTGATAGAAGTGGTTAAAACTAAATTGGCAGAATGTCTCTCGACATTCTGCCAAACATGTTAACCTTAAATCTAATACTATTATGAAAAAACCACGAGACAAATATAAAAAAGAAATTAAAACCCTCCAAATAATTTCAATAAAAAATTAAAAAATATCTGATTTAATCAAATCGTAAGTAAAATCAAACAACAGGTAATCCCATTCCTGTGATTTTGCGATATAAATCGAGTGCATAGACATCGGTCATTCCTGAAACATAATCGATAATAGATTGTATTCTCCCGTACATCGTGATAGCATCGGTCTCATACTGTTCAGGAATTCTGTCCAAAAGCAATTTTGAGTAGGCATGGTCCGGTTTCTGGATGGCATCGGTAAAGACCTCCAACAGGAAACCAATAATCCGATAGCCTGCCAGTTCAATGTCCAGCACATCCTTTGAGCGATAAATATGCTGAAAAGCAAACTCAGAACAGGTAGTGTAAGCAGCCGCCACTTTAGGCGAAATATGTTTTATAAGTGAACCGGTAAACTCACCGGAAAGAATACTTTCCTCGTTCTCAACAAATATATCCGAACACTCTTCAACTAAAAGGCCAATCACTCCGGCGCGCAGATAGGCGATCTGTTCATTCACATCATTCACCAGGGAGAGAGTCTTCTCACCTCTTTGCCGTTTCTCATTGTCAAAAAAACCGAGTAACAGCTCCATCGCCTTTTCGGTGGAGATCACATGCAATTTATGTGCATCCTCAATATCCATTACCTGATAACAGATATCATCTGCTGCTTCCACCAGATAAACCAGCGGATATCGTGCAAGCTTCAAGGGGTTATCGTTCATCTTATTGATACCCAGCGTGTCAGCAATACGTTGATAATCGTTCTCTTCGGTTTCGAAAAAACCGAACTTGTTCTTTCCCCCGCTCAATTCGGACGAATAGGGATATTTAACGACTGAGGCGAGTGTGGAGTAGGTCATCGCAAAGCCGCCCTTTCGTCTCCCTCTGAACTGATGCATCAACAACCGTATGGCATTGGCGTTCCCCTCAAAAGAGGTGAAATCGGCCCATCGTCCCCCCTCTTCCTCTACCACTTTTCTCAAACAGGCACCTTTACCTTCAGAGAAAAAAGTGGAGATCGCTTTCTCTCCGGAATGACCAAAGGGGGGGTTTCCGATCTTGGAAACCCCCCCTTTGGTCATTCCGGAGAGAAAGCGATCTCCACTTTTTTCTCTGAAGGTAAAGGTGCCTGTTTGAGA
>JAENWZ010000321.1 GCA_016649795.1 Proteiniphilum sp.
GTATCTGTCCCGGCCCCATACGCATATTGGGTCCCGATGCCAGTCCGATAAACTTATATCCGTCATATTCAAAACCAAACGTTTCGTTGCCAAACACCCGCAGGAAGTCGTTCGTCCCGCTTTCTGACCAGTTGGAATCATGGTTGCCGGGGAGCGTGTACCAGGGAATCTTCAGCTCGTCCAGTAGGCACTTTGCGGTACGCAGCTCATCATAGGAGCCGAACTCAGTCACGTCACCCGACACAATGACAAAGGCAATATCCGGAAGAGAGTTGATATCCTTCACCGTACGAAACAGATCCTCGTCGTTATTGGGGTTGCCGATATGTGTATCTGTGATCAGCGCGAATCTGAATGGCTTCAACGGCTGGGAGAAAACAGCAAACCCTATAACCATCGAAAAGAGAAAGAGTATCAGCTTCTTCATACCTCTTACTTTTAATTATTACTTTTAAAAAATTCATTGAAGTAAAGCATCTGATATTTCACCGCATTCCTCCAATACTGGCCGTTGTGTGCTCCGGGACGGGAGATGAAATCATGTGGAATGTTACGGTATAGCAGCTCTTCGTGCAGACGTTTATTCACCTGGTAAAAGAAATCTTCTGTTCCGCAATCGATAATAATCTTCAGTGTGTTGGGTGTCAGCAAATGTAGCAAACCCATGACGGTATACTCCTCCCAGTTGTCGGAGTGTTCACGTTGCGTACCCAGGCGCTTCGACATATTCCAGTTGTTGGGGAAGGGCCGTATATCGACTCCACCGCTCATGCTTCCACAAGCACCAAACACCTCCTGGTTGCGGAAAGCAAGGTACAATCCACCATGACCACCCATGCTCAGCCCGGTAATGGCTCGTCCTGCACGTGAAGGAACAGTTTTGTAATTTTTATCCATCCATGCAATCAATTCCTTTGAGACAAATGTCTCATACTGAAAGGTTGAATCGACAGGACTGTCCCAGTACCAGCTGCTGAAACCGCCATCGGGACAAACAATCATCATTCCGTACTGATCGGCCAGCTCCTTAATGTGCGGCGCATCTTTGATCCATCCATCGTAGCGGCCACTGTGACCATGCAGCAAATAGAGCACCGGGTGTGCTGCCTTGTTGTCGTAAGATTGTGGTTTAATAACAACAGCTTTGATGTTTTTATTCATCTTATCGCTGAACACGCTCACCGTATCTACCGTTGCGGAGAAAGCACCGAGGGTGAACAAAGCAAGTAACAGGTAACTGATTGAAAAACGCTTCATTGTACTATTTTTAGTTGATAATTTCTCCAAAGATACAAAAAACAAAAAAACGAATGTCTAATTTTCGGTATTGAGTGAACTGTTAAAACCTTTTCTCTTCATTTTGACCGGTTTTTTGGTACGTTTTTTCAGGATGCAACAAATCCGACGTTTTAAACGTTTATGAAAAAGTAAATTACAATTCAAAACCAAAATTTATGGATATTCAATTCAGAATAAACGACAAGAACCAGGGCAGCTTTTTTATTGAGGAAGAGGGACGGCAAATAGCTGAACTTGATTTTGAGGTGAAAGACAACATCCTCAACGCCTATCATACGGGTGTACGCCCCGAGCTGGAAGGACAGGGAATTGCAGGAAGATTGTTCAATGATATGGTGAAGTATGTACGTGATAAAGGATACAAAGTGATTCCCTCTTGCTCCTACATCCTTGCAAAATTCCGGAGACATCCAGAGGATTTCACAGACATCTGGTATCGTTCTGAGGATGAGACTACAGGGGAGGCCTGCGGTGTTAAACCAAAGGATAGATAGCGAGTCCAACGGCTGCGCTTTGCCTATCGGCGTTTGGTAAAGAAAAAGAAGAAAGAGCTTACCAAGTTCAGCAGTGAGAAGACCGAATAAAGGTATGCTGTTCTATGCATTACTGAAAAATATCAAGTAAAAACGTTAATACGGGGTGATAAACAGATAACAGATCAGAAGTGGTTATTGTACGTCAGTTGGAAGGATAGTCTACATTAGATTGCAGCAAGAAAAAGGTGCGAATTGAATTTCGCACCTTAGAATATCAGTTACAACAATGAATCGGGATTCAGATTGTCGTGTTCTATATCGAGAAAATATTTGTAGGTGCCCACTTTCAGTTCGGCACATGCATCGTAATCACTTACGATAATTCCTTTTGGATGCATCTGTAAAGCACTGATCGTCCACATCTGTGTGATCGCTCCCTCCACTGCATGAAAGAGCGCACGGGCCTTATGATGTCCAGTCACCAGGATAAGCACCTCCTTAGCGTCGAGCACTGTACCCACTCCCACCGTCAGCGCCGTTTTAGGCACTTTCTCCACATCTTTGTCGAAAAAACGTGAGTTAGCGATCACAGTATCGGTTGTGAGTGTTTTCACCCTTGTA
>JAENWZ010000198.1 GCA_016649795.1 Proteiniphilum sp.
ACGAAGTGTTCAGCGAGCTGGTGAAGTGGGCAGACGCAGCCTGTCCCGGGATGATACTGGGTATCGGCTCCATCGTGGATGCTCCCACGGCGGCTATATATATCCAGATAGGGGCCAATTTCGTGGTTGGTCCCCTGCTGAATCCCGATATTTTCAAAGTGTGCAACCGCAGACAGATAGCCTATTCACCCGGCTGCGCCACCACTACCGAGATAGGATTGGCACAGGAGCTGGGAGCTGAGATTGTGAAGGTGTTCCCCGGCGGTGACGTGGGAGGCCCCTCGTTCGTGAAAAACATCAAAGGGCCCATGCCCTGGACTAAGATTATGGTTACCGGCGGCGTGGAACCCACGGAAGAGAATCTCTCAGCCTGGTTCAAGGCCGGTGTAACTGCCGTGGGTATGGGATCGAACCTTTTCCCTAAAGAGGTGATGGAAGCCGGTGAGTGGTCAAAAATTACCGAGTTAAGTGAAAAATCGCTGAAGATTATCAGAAAGTATAAATTATAATCACCTCAATTAGTATGGATTATCGCATCATAGGTAAATTTGTTGGCATCCTGTTACTCATTACAAATATTTCCTGCATCGCCACGGACGATACAACTGAATTGAAACTCGCTCACAGCCTGCCTACCGATCACCCGGTGCACGAGGCGATGGAGTTTATGGCCCGGCGTTGTGATGAACTGTCGGACGGAAAGCTCACCATCGAAATATATCCGGCCGAGCAACTCGGTTCGGAGCAACAGTGCGTGGAGCTTGTGCAAATTGGTAGCCTTGCCATCACCAAAGTATCAGCGGCGGTAATGGAAAGCTTCACAGACGATTACAAGGTTTTTGGATTGCCTTACATATTCAAATCAAAAGAACACGCTTTCAACGTGATGGATAGCGACATAGGAGATGATCTGTTGCTGAGCACCAAAGATAAATGGATCCGTGGATTGTGCTATTACGATGCCGGTTCACGCAGTTTTTATACCAAATCGAGACCTATCCGTCATCCGGATGACCTGGCCGGCATGAAAATCCGTGTCATGAATAGTATTACGGCAGTGCAGATGATGCGGACACTTGGAGGTTCGGCAACGCCCATTTCATGGGGTGAATTATACACAGCTCTGCAAAGCGGTGTGGTGGACGGTGCTGAGAATAATCCCCCCAGCCTTAATACCTCACGACACTATGAGGTTACAGACTATTACTCCCTCGATGAACATACCACCATTCCCGATGTGCTGGTGGTGAGTCAGGTTATCTGGGACAGACTGAGTGAAGAGAAGAAAGGATGGCTTCAGCAAGCGGCAGATGAGTCGGTTGTATTACAACGTACACTTTGGGCTGAATCGGAGATTGAATCGCTTAAAGCTGTTGAGGCTGCCGGTGTTGAGATCATCTATCCTGATAAACAGCCGTTTATAGAGAAGGTACAATCTCTGTTGGATAGTTACAGTGAAAACGAAGTCATCTATTCCTATATTAAACGAATCCGGGCAGTTGAATAAAATCAATCATTATGACCATAAGAGAAACTATTGACAAAACTTTGGAGTGGGCACTTGTATTTCTAATGAGTGTCCTGGTAATGGATGTGTTGTGGCAGGTAACCAGCCGCTATGTGCTGAACGCACCAAGCAGTTTTACCGACGAGCTGGCAGGTTTTCTGCTGATGTGGGTGGGTCTGCTCGGTGCTGCCTATGTAGCAGGCAAAAGGGAACATCTTGCCATCGACCTGCTTATTCAGCGTAGTTCCCCGAAACGGAAATTCAAACTGGAAATAATCATCATGGTCATCATTATCGTTTTTGCCGTAACGGTTTTGATCGTTGGAGGGAGCTGGCTAACCTACACCCGTTTTTACCTCTCTGTATCTTCTGCAGCGCTGGGATTACCGCTGGGATATGTATACCTGGTACTGCCCATTAGTGGGCTTTTAATAGCCTACTTCAATATGGACAACATGGTGAAGATGGTTAAAGCAAACCGGAAAAACTAATTGCAATGGAATATTTAGAAATTTTTGTGCTGGTATTCAGCTTTCTTCTCCTTCTCATCATCGGCGTTCCCGTTGCTTTTAGTCTCGGGATTTCCGGTATTTTAACCATGCTGGTAAGCATCGATTTCATGCCTGCTGTGGCTACCTTCTCGCAACGCATGGCAACAGGCCTTAATAGTTTTGCGTTGTTGGCAATTCCCTTCTTTATTCTTGCGGGAAACATCATGAACAGTGGGGGGATAGCCATCCGACTGATTGATTTTGCCCGTGTCCTGGTAGGAGGTATTCCCGGAGGTGTGGCCATCGTGAATGTTGTAGCCAACATGTTATTCGGAGCAATCTCGGGTTCTGCCGGGGCATCTGCTTCTGCAATTGGAAGTATTATGCAGCCTGAAATGAAAAAAGAGGGATATCCCGAAAATTTCAGTGCAGCAGTGAACATCACTTCGGCAACAACCGGCCTGTCTATTCCTCCCAGTAATATTCTTATTGTTTATTCTCTGGCCAGTGGCGGTGTTTCTATCACAGCACTTTTTCTTGCCGGCTATCTGCCTGGCATACTTACCGGTGTGGGGATCATTATCACGGCGATAACCATGCTTATCTACAAGACGAAAGGGAGCAGGGCGGCGGTTAAGATGCTTGGTGTGGTGTCGCTCATTGCAATTGGTATTCTGCTGCTTTATCAGGCTGTATCCTTTTCCAGAGCCAATCTTTCACCTATACTAAACCGCATTCTCCTTTACCTGATTGTGGCATCTGTTGCCGTTTGGGGGGTTATCAAAACAAAAAACAACAGAGAGAAGGCTCTTCATGGAACAAAAAAGTTACTGGATGCCATTCCTAGTTTGATGATGCTCGTGATTGTTATTGGTGGTATTGTTGCCGGATATTTCACAGCTACAGAAGCATCCGCTATTGCTGTGCTCTACTCCCTTATCCTTGCTTTTATTTACCGGCAGATCACTTTCGGTGATTTGCCCGTAATCATTCTTCGTTCCGTAAAAACCACCGGCATTGTGATGCTACTTATTGCAGCCAGTTTGGGATTGTCCTGGATAATGGCTTATGAGAACATTCCACAGGACATCAGCGCCGGACTACTCTCAATGTCCGACAACCCGTTTGTCATTCTGTTGATCATTAATCTGTTGCTGCTGTCTGTGGGTACTTTTATGGACATGACACCTGCCGTATTGATCTTTGCTCCGATTTTCCTGCCTATTGTCACTGCCATGGGAGTTGACCCTATTCATTTCGGTATTATTATGGTGCTAAACCTGAGTGTGGGACTTTGTACTCCTCCTGTTGGTTCTGTATTATTTATCGGTTGCAGTGTGGCTGGTCTCAGTATCGACAAGGTAATAAAGCCCATGCTGCCCATGTTTCTGGCAATGGTTGCGGTACTGATGCTGGTTACTTATTTCCCACAAATCAGTTTGTGGCTGCCGGGACTTTTCGGACTCTAACTCTCCGTAGAAACCGCCATTCCGGTGATCCTGCATCTTGCTATCCAGAAGGGCAGAATATGATGGGTAAGCTCTCTTTTGAAACCCTTCATTCTTTCTCCCTCCTCTCAATTAATGTAAGGGTGATCTCATTCAACCTCTTCTCGGTTAAGGGATAGAAAAAGATGAAAAAGACGGAAAGGATGGAGCCGACGGCAGGCAGGAGACTCATAAACATCTTTATCCCGCTGATGGTCTCCGCGTTCTGCACCTGGTTGGCCTCAAAACCGAAGTAAGCCAAGAGCCAACCCGTAAGGGCGGTACCGATAGCCCACCCCATCTTCTGGCTCATCGATGAGGAGCTGAATATCAGCCCCGTAGCCCTGTTTCCTGTTTTATACTCTGAATAGTCCGCACAGTCGGCATACATCGACCAGAGCAGGGGGAAGATGCTTCCAGCGCAGATACTGATCAGCACCTGCAGCACGAAAATCAGGCCGATATCTTCGCGTCCCAGTCCAAAAAAAAGGATACTGAGCACCGTGGCAACAGCCATGGCTCCGAGGAAAGTAAACCGTTTACCGATCCTGTTGCTCAGCGGGGCGGCAAGCACCACCCCTAGGAGATTGGCAGCCTGTCCCAATGCCAGATAGAGTCCGCTCAACACAAAGGGGATATTGAAATAATTCACCGTCCCGAACAAATCCTCATTCACAAAATATTTAAAATAGTAGATAGTTGCCCCGTCGCGGATAGAATTGAAGATGAGCGCAGAAATACCGGCACCGAACAGAATCCACCAGGGTCTGTTCTTGATCAGGTCTCTGATATCATCCTTCAACAGGGACTGCTTCTCCCTGATCGGTTTCACCCGCTCCCTGGTAAGGGAGAAATTGAGCAAAAAGAGAATGGTCGTTGCAACGGCAATAACAATCACCGCCATCAACCAGCCATGCTGCTGATCTTCTAACACTTTACTGTTGCCGCTGAAATAGTTGACCATCGGTATAAAGAGCAACAGTGTAACAAAGCTGCCCAGATAGGCGAAAGCCATGCGGAAGGTGGAGAGTACATTCCTCTCTTTGGGGTCGGGGCT
>JAENWZ010000221.1 GCA_016649795.1 Proteiniphilum sp.
CAGCTGGCCTGTACAGCTCGATGACAACAGGGTGCTGGTGGTCTATTACTTCAACAAAGAGAATGGCACCCGCCATATCGCCGGGACGATACTGGAGAAGAGGTAACAACCGCTATTCCCGGTATTACAGGCCTTCCAGCCAGGTGGCCAGCTCCTGCATAAACTGATGCTTGTAAGTGAACGTATTAAGGTTGCCGAAACCGTGCCCGCCGGTGGGGTAGAGCAGGAAGGTGACCGGGACACCGTGCCGCTTATAGTTGTGGGTGTGACCGCAAAGCATGATATCGATCTTTGCACTGTTGAGTGCAGGCAGGTACTTGGCCGCGAGATCCAGCGTTCCGTGCCAGGTGGATCCGGTAGGTGGTATATGCATCACTACCACCCTGAAAGGTGCCGACAGGAAGTCGGGATCGGTCACCTGTTCTTCTATCCATCTCTTTACTTCTGATCTGTAATCATCAAACAGTGACAGATCGGAATATTCGATATCAGAATCAGGCTTGTCCTCCCTGACAACTGATCACTGACAACTGATCACTAAGAACACAATTCAATTATTTATTGTAGATTTGTATGCCCGAATGAAAGAGATGAAGGCAGACAACAGATAACGCAAAACAAAAAAAAGATGAATGTTTTAGTCACCGGCGGAGCGGGATTTATAGGCTCCAACCTATGTGAAGCACTTGTAGAGAGAGGACACCATGTAACCTGTCTCGACAATTTCGCCACAGGAAAAATAGAGAACCTGCTTCCCCTGCTGGAAAAGCACCCGCAGCAATTCAGGCTGATTGTGGGAGATATCCGCAATCAGGAGGATTGCAGAAAAGCAGCTGAGGGAGCTACGATTCTCTTCCACGAGGCGGCACTCGGCTCCGTTCCCCGTTCCATCAAGGATCCGGTCACCACCAACGAAGTCAATATCTCCGGTTTCCTGAATATGCTTGTCGCCGCCCGCGATGCGGGGGTGAAACGGTTTATCTACGCTGCCTCCTCCTCCACCTACGGCGATTCAGTCTCCCTGCCCAAGGTGGAGGAGAAGATTGGCAAGCCGCTCTCACCCTATGCCATCACCAAGTATGTGAACGAGCTCTATGCGGAGATCTTCGCCCGCACCTACGGGATGGAGACCATCGGGCTGCGTTACTTCAATGTCTTCGGAAGACGGCAGGATCCCAACGGAGCCTATGCCGCGGTCATACCCCTCTTCGTAAAGAAGCTGATGAACCACGAGTCGCCCGTGATTAACGGTGATGGCGAGTACAGCCGCGATTTTACCTATATCGACAATGTCATCCAGATGAACCTTTGTGCGATGGAGACCGACAATCCCGAGGCGCTCAACCAGATCTACAATACCGCCTATGGAGAGAGGACCACCCTCAACCAGCTTGTCTCCTGTCTGAAGGAGTACCTCTCGGAGCAGGATCCCGCGATAGCAGCGATTGAGGTGGTGCACGGTCCCGGCCGTGCCGGCGATATCCCCCATTCCCTTGCTTCCGTAGAGAAGGCGAAGCGGCTGCTGGGATATGATCCGCGATACAGCCTGCGTGAAGGACTCCGTGAAGCGGTTCAATGGTATCGCGAAAACCTCTGAAGAAAAAAGATCTGAGGAAATCATTAGACCAAAACATCAGACTAATGCATCAGAAGCAAATATCAGAAAAAACCTCTGAAGAAAACAGAATTAAGATCAAATAAAATAGCGACACCGATGAACAAGGAGATTAGAATAGCCGTAATCGGGCTGGGGTATGTAGGCCTCCCCCTGGCACGTCTTTTCAGCACAAAGTACCCCACTGTCGGCTTCGATCTGAACCAGTCGCGCGTTGATGCGCTGATGCGCGGTTACGACGCTACCCTCGAGGTGGAGGATGAGCTGCTTCAGTCCGCTCTGGCCGGTGGTTTCACCTGCACCACCGATGTTGAAGCCATCCGTGACTGTAACTTCTATGTGGTGGCCGTGCCCACCCCGGTAGACCGCAACAACAATCCCGACCTGCGTCCCCTCTACGGTGCCAGTGAGACGGTAGGCAAGGTGATCGCCAAAGGTGATATCGTGGTGTATGAATCCACCGTCTACCCCGGAGTGACGGAGGAAGAGTGTCTGCCGGTAGTGGAGAAGGTGAGCGGGTTAAAATATAATCAGGATTTTTTCGCAGGATACAGTCCGGAGCGTATCAATCCCGGCGACAAGGAACATACCGTAGAGAAAATAAGGAAGGTGACCTCAGGCAGTACGCCCGAAACAGCGCAACTGGTCGACGAGGTCTATGCTTCGGTGATTGAGGCGGGAACGCACCTGGCGCCCACCATCAGGGTAGCCGAAGCGGCGAAAGTGATTGAGAACGCACAACGAGATATCAATATCGCCTTCGTGAACGAGCTGGCGAAGATATTTAACAAGATGGGCATCGACACGCAGGATGTGCTGGAGGCAGCAGGTACGAAGTGGAACTTCCTTCCCTTTAAGCCCGGGCTGGTGGGCGGACACTGCATCGGGGTGGATCCTTTTTACCTGGCACAGGCAGCCCAGCGCTACGGCTACAACCCCGAGATCATCCTTGCCGGACGACGCATGAACGACTCCATGGGCGGCTACGTGGCCGACGAGGTGGTGAAGCTGATGTTGAAGAAAGGCATCCAGGTGCTGGGCTCCCAGCTGCTGGTGCTGGGCTTTACCTTTAAGGAGAACTGTACCGACGTGCGCAACACGCGGGTGATTGACATTATCCACACCATGCAAAAATACTTCGTGAACGTGACCATCTGTGACTCCCTGGCTGATCCCGCCATCGCGATGTATGAGTACGGCGTGGAGATACACAACACCCTCCCCGCACGTAGGTTCGACGCTGTCATCCTTGCAGTGGCACACGACGAATTCATATCACTTGATCTCACCCCTCTCACCAACGACAACAGCGTGGTGTATGATGTAAAAGGGATCCTGGAAAAAAGAGCCGACGGGAAGTTGTGAGATATTTATCGAGATTGTAATGCAAGAGGTGTTGGATATTAAACTGCAAGAGGTGTTGGAGGTTAAACTGTGAGAGATGTTGGAGCGAGAGAGGAACTTGGAGCGAGTGAGGGGATTAAGAAGCCCAGGTATAATATCGAAATTATTCCTAAAGTAACAATGGAACAGAAGAAGAGTGAACGGCGATGGCTGGCGGCATATGTGAAGATGCATCACGAGAAGAAGGTGCGCGACCGGCTGACCGATATTGGGATAGAGAGCTTCCTGCCACTGCAGACCGAGGTGCGGCAGTGGAGCGACAGGAAGAAGACGGTAGAACGGGTGCTGATCTCCATGATGATCTTCGTGAAGGTGGACAGAGAGGAGCAGCTGCGCGTGCTTCAGCTGCCCGCCGTGTTGCGCTATATGGTGCTCCGCGGGGAGCATGGCCCCACAGAGATACCCGATAAGCAGATGGAGCGCTTCCGCTTTATGCTCGATTACTCTGACAGCACCATCAGCTTCAACACCACCGACCTACAACCCGGTGAGCAGGTGCTTGTGATCAAGGGAGCGCTCAAGGGCCTCACCGGCGAGCTTATCAACGTCGACGGGAAATCAAGCATCGCCATCCGTATCGAGCGTCTTGGTTGTGCTACTGTCGAAATGTCCGCGGGCATGGTCGAGAGGATAGGATAAGATAGGATAAGATAGGATAGGATAGGATAAGATAGGATAGGATAGGATAAGATAGGATAAGATAAGATAGGATAGGATAGGATAGGATAGGATAGAGTGGAGTAGAGTAGAGTAGAGTAGAATAGAATAGAGTAGAATAGAGTAGAGTAGGATAGAATAGAGTAGGATAGAGTAGAGTAGAGTAGA
>JAENWZ010000408.1 GCA_016649795.1 Proteiniphilum sp.
AAAGGTGAGGATGGTACTGAAACCGTGGGTTTTATTGCCAAAAACAAGATCAACAGGATAGATTACAATGTGGCTTACGATCCCGACGGATTGGGTATCGGCAAAGATGTAACAATCACTCTCTATCTCGAATTTAAGAGTGCACTTTAACAAAAAAAATCTGCCGGCTTCAATACCGGCTTATTTTTTCAGGACAGGGTGGAAATAGTATCCACCTTTTTTTTATTTAGTTGAATAGTTTGAAATAATACCATCAGGCAACAGGATGTCGCTCAGATCGGCATAGGGTACCGTCACATTGATGACACCCATGGAGTAGGGGGCAATCTCATACTGGTTGTAGGAGTAGTGTATGCCCTCTTCATTGAGCCAGAAGTTGTTGTTGGGTACGATATCCTCAATGGTGAAGAATCCTCTCATCAGGAGTGAGTCAGGGTTGTCTGCCTTGTATTGATCCATTAACCGCTCTATAATCTTTTCCGTGAGCGGCTTGTAGTAGTCCGGTACAAACAGATCCTCCTCAGAAATGGTATTGAGTTCATTCAGATCGATGCTGGTGTATAGAATCCGATAGGAACCGTGTGCACCACCTTCATAATCACTGTACTCTACAGCGTAACTCAACAATGAATCGCTCCGGAACAGAATTTTATTGCTGTTGCTCATCGAATACCAGTACCAGAGAGGCATTTCACCTTCCAGGCGAGCTTTATCTTCGTAGTAGCTGTTCGACAACGATTCGTAACGCGTGGTGTACTCCTCCATGTAACGCTCTGTGGCTTCCCGGGGTGTCAGGCTGTCGTACCTCATCTCTCCGAAAAATGTACCCTGGAATATTTGTTGTAGACGGGCGAGACTCTCAGCGTTCCGGAATTTGACAGGATAGGTGAACGAAATCTCCACATCGGCAAAAGGCAGGGTAGTATCGTTTCCCTGCAAAAGGGGTATCTGTTGTTTCACCACGATGCTGTCGAATTCAATCTTCGATGATTTTCTGCTGCCACCTCCCTCTC
This sequence comes from Proteiniphilum sp., assembly GCA_016649795.1. Lineage (GTDB taxonomy): Bacteria > Bacteroidota > Bacteroidia > Bacteroidales > Dysgonomonadaceae > Proteiniphilum. The sequence goes on from JAENWZ010000408.1 coordinate 1,014, forward strand.
CGCAAGAGATCATCAATCCACTTCCCGTGACAAAAAGAACGATTGGTAAAATGATTCTGGTTCTCATCTGATTATTTTTTTCTTTATAACAATAGAAAGCAGCTTTCCTTCATTATTGAATAATCTGCTTAATGGCCCCAAGTTCAGGATAAAACAATACCTTGATAGGTTGTTTCATGTTTTCGAACATTTTTTTTGTGAGGACATCCTGTGATCCGTATTGAACCACATCCACCTCCATGTTTTTTATCTGTCTGTTTCTGAACTCAAGGGTCAGGTCGCCTTTTCCGGGGAT
>JAENWZ010000344.1 GCA_016649795.1 Proteiniphilum sp.
GATCGGTTCGAAAAGTTAAGCCAGTAAACTTTTGTGCGTTCATATTCCAGAAGGATGCGGTTAATATCTACTGTGACCAGCTTCTGATTATAGGATAGAAGGAAAAACTGATGATCACTCAAAGTTATTTCTTCCCTGTTTAACACTTTCTCCATATCTATGCTGGTATAGAGATACATCTTATCCTCAGAATCATCTTCCGAGTGCGTTTTAATGTAGTTTCCGACAATCTCATGACGAACCCCTTCGCGGGCATAATTGATTTGCGGATCATATACAACACGTACAACCGGTTGTCCCTTAATTACCCGTATATACCGATGAATCTCGGGAGGCATATAATACCTTAGCTCTTCAGTTCTGTAGCGGGGCATGTAATCAAACAGAATAAATCCGTGGTCAGGAGATTCAAATCTCGTTAAAAGTATATTGGTGTGGCCGTGATATTGCTGTGTGATGGTGTAATCGTCCGTCACTTCAAAATGGAAACTGCCCCCTTTTTCTTCATCCAGCAGCTTCGCAAAAACCGAAGGAGAGTCAAAATCGGGCAGACAAAACCAGTCGATGCTTCCCGTTTTCGATACCAGGGCAGCTGTCCGGCAATTTCCTATCACTCCGTAATCTAAGTTATCCATGTAAAATTAATTAGTCCAGTTCCTTTTATAAAACGACAAAGATAAGGATTACGTTCTACTAAAAAAGAAATATCTGCAGCAGATCGGTTTAATAAGTCTTAAATCTCAACCCCTCACAGTCAGTTCTCCTCGAAGTGATACCTGCATCAGACGACTCACGTCGGCGGGTGATTCTCTTTTGCCAAAGAGTATCATCAGCTTGGCCAGCGCAGCCTCAGTAGTGATGTCATAACCACTGATCACACCTGCTTTCTCCAGTTGCTGACCGTTTTCATAGCGGCGCATCTCCACACCCCCGTAGAGACACTGTGTGACATTAACAATCACGATTCCTCTCTTCACTGCTTTCTGCAGCTGGTCGGTGAACCAGGGATAGATCGGGGAGTTTCCCGTTCCGTAGGTCTCAAGCACCACCCCTTTCAGACCGGGAATCTCAAGGTGAGCTTTCACCACCTCTTCGGTAATACCGGGAAACAGCTTCATGATCACCACATGGTGATCCATCTCGTAGTTAAAACGTACAGCTTTGTTGTAATCGGGCTTGAGAACAGCTTTCTCATCGTAGCGGATATCGAGGCCGGCTTGGGCAAGGTAGGGATAGTTAGGGCTGTTGAAGGCGCTGAAATGATCTGCATTCACTTTCGTCGTTCTGTTACCGCGCATCAGCAAATTCTGCATATAGATGCACAGCTCAGGGACAACAGGATGTCCCTGAATGTCTTTATCGGCAGCGATCTCAAGCGCAGTGATCAGGTTCTCCTTCCCATCTGTTCTCAGCTTCCCAATGGGCAGCTGCGACCCCGTCAGTATTACCGGTTTAGTCAGGTTCTCGAACATCAGGCTCAACGCAGATGCCGTATAAGCCATCGTATCGGTACCATGAAGAATCACAAACCCATCGTAATGGTTGTAGTTCTCTTCAATCACTCCGGCCATCTGCTGCCATATCTCGAGCGAGACATCTGATGAATCGATGGGAGGATCGAAGAGAAAAGTCTCCACGTTGAAGTTTAGCCGTTTAATTTCCGGCACGTTGGAACGGAGGTGACTGAAATTAAACGGTTCCAGCGCACCTGTCTCCAGATTCTCCACCATTCCGATGGTCCCTCCGGTATATATGAGTAGTACTTTCGCGTTGCTGTCGATCATCTTAGCTCTGTTATTTGGTGCAAATGTAGCAAATTGTATAAAATGAACTATCTTTTTGACAATTTTTTTCTTTATTGCCATATAGACAGTTTTTGATTGACAAATATACATTTTCCACCAATCGAACCAAAGTGGCGATAAATTGTTTAAAAGAGTATATAATTAACAATAAAAGAAA
>JAENWZ010000043.1 GCA_016649795.1 Proteiniphilum sp.
GCGTTCTTCCCTGTGTAAAGATTCAATCGGCAGCGTTTCTGCTATTTGGAAGATGCCCGCAGGTTTATGTTTAATGAAAGCCCTGTCATTCAAGACGGGGCTTCTTTTTCTCAGAGCTCTTTTTTCTGGCACTGTCTTTGTAGTTAATCTCAATAAGAGAGAAGGCTGTTTCTTGTATTATGCCATTGCGTATAAGCAAAAAACTTTTGAATTATCAAACGTAGCTGTAGCCACACAAGCATCTGCCTGTGCGTAACCATTTACATGCTCTTTTCATGGTGATTTATGAAAAAACAACCTATCTTTGTATCACTAACTCACTTAAAACAAAGAATGATAGAAAAGAATGAACTCGTAGAAAGTATCATTGAAGGAATTCAGGAGAAAAAGGGGAAAAACATCAATGCTATCCAACTGAAGGGATTGTCAGGTACCGTCTGCGATTATTTTGTTATCTGTGAAGGCAACACACCGACACAGGTATCGGCTTTGGCAGATTCGGTGGAAGAGGTCGTCAGGAAAAATAGAAAAGAAAATCCTATCCGTGTGCATGGGCAACAACTTGCCGAATGGATTGGAATGGATTACGGCAACGTGATTGTTCACATATTCCTTCCCGAGCTCCGTAGCTTTTACAACATCGATAACCTTTGGGAAGATGCGAAGTCGGAGCGCATTCCTTCGTTATTATAAACTAATTCTTCAATAAATTGTTACTAATAACTCAACGGACACTCTAAAGGATTTAGAGCTAGCCATACAAAAAAATCGTAAAAGAGGCATCAACCAAATGAATAATTCGAATAATAAAAAAGATAAGCAACCAACATTACGGCCAAAGCTCAGTGGCAGTAATCCCAAACGGCCGTTCAATCCCTATTGGATATATGCTGTTGCACTTGCAATACTTATGGGAATGTGGATCTTCGGTCAGGACACTACAGTGAAAGAGGTGCAATGGTCCGATTTCCAGCAATACGTGAGGGATAATCGCGTGAAAAGTATCGTGGTCTACAGCAACAAGGGGACGGCTGAAGCGATCGTTCGCGAGGAGTCGGTCAGCCATATCTTCGGTGAAGATGCCTCCAAGGTGGGAAAAATGCCGGTGATACTGGTGGAAGGAGCATCAGCAGAAGCCATTTCTGAATTTATTGACACTGTAAAAACAGAACAGAAATACGACATTGAAGTGCGTTTCGATACCACCTCCGAAATGTGGGGGATATTAATCACCTTTGCTCCCTTCCTGCTGCTCATTGTATTCTGGATATGGATGATGCGCAGGATGCAGGGTGGTGCCGGAGGTGGCAGCGGTGGCGTTTTCAGCGTAGGGAAATCGAAAGCACAGCTTTTCGATAAAGACTCAAGTCAAAAAGTGACATTCAAGGATGTTGCAGGTCTCTCTGAGGCCAAAGAGGAGGTACAGGAGATTGTTGAATTCCTGAAAAGCCCTAACAACTATACCAACCTAGGGGGGGAAAATCCCAAAGGGAGCATTGCTCGTCGGTCTTCCGGGAACTGGAAAAACATTGCTGGCCAAGGCCGTTGCCGGCGAAGCCGACGTACCCTTCTTCTCCATTTCAGGTTCCGATTTCGTGGAGATGTTTGTGGGAGTAGGAGCATCACGCGTGCGTGATCTGTTCCGTCAGGCAAAGGAAAAAGCGCCCTGCATTGTCTTTATCGATGAGATTGATGCTGTAGGGCGTGCACGTGGTAAAAACACCAACTTCGGGTCGAACGATGAAAGAGAGAACACACTCAACCAGCTCCTTACTGAGATGGATGGATTCGGCTCCAACAGTGGTGTGATTATTCTCGCAGCCACCAACCGTGCCGATGTGCTGGACAAAGCGCTGATGCGTGCAGGACGATTCGACAGACAGATCTACGTGGAACTGCCCGACCTGAACGATCGCAAGGAGATATTCAAGGTGCATTTACGCCCTATCAAGATTGATGAATCGATAGATCTTGAGTTTCTTGCCCGACAAACGCCGGGATTTTCAGGAGCCGATATAGCGAACGTCTGCAACGAAGCCGCCTTGATTGCTGCCCGAAAGAAGAAGAAATTTGTACAGAAAGATGATTTCATGAACGCCGTGGACCGTATTGTAGGGGGACTGGAGAAGAAAAACAAAATCATCACTCAGGGAGAGAAAAAATCGATCGCCGTTCACGAGGCAGGGCATGCCACATTAAGCTGGTTTCTTGAGCATGCCAATCCGTTGGTCAAGGTGACGATTATTCCCCGCGGGAAAGCACTCGGGGCGGCATGGTATCTGCCGGAAGAGCGGCAAATCACTACGAAAGAGCAGATGCTCGACGAGATGTGCTCACTGCTGGGCGGACGTGCCGCCGAAGAGTTGTTTATTGGCCAAATTTCATCAGGAGCGATGAACGATCTGGAACGTGTCACCAAGCAGGCATACGCAATGATCACCTATATGGGTATGAGCGACAAACTGCCTAATCTCAGCTATTACGATTCATCGGGGCAGGAATATACCTTTTCAAAACCCTATAGCGATGATACAGCCAAACTGATTGACAACGAAGTAAAAGTAATGATAGCCCAGCAATATGAAAGGGCAAAACAGATTCTTACCGATAAAACTGAGGGTCACAGCCAACTGGCCAACATCCTGCTGGAAAGAGAGATTATCTATGCAGACGATCTGGAACATATTTTCGGAAAAAGAAGCTGGATCTCACGTTCACAGGAGATTTTCGATAACAAGAAATATACGGTAGCAGATACAGAGATCCCGTCAAAACCGGTTGGATCAGGAGACAACATCTTTATCGATACAGCAGGAGAAACCGCCACCGACAGGGATCAATTGCCAAATCACGGTGATGAGATTCAGGAGCATGAACAAACTGAGAATGAAATAAATAAAGACAACGTCCAATAGAGAAAAACAATATGTTCTCTTTATAAACGGTTAATAGCCTGAATTTTAACATTCAGACTATTTTTATTGTGCATTTTTTTCATATTTAACAAGAATGAATCCAAATAATATCGAACAATTGCCAATTTGAATTCGTTATATTATCAAACAACTAATTGAAAGAAAAAATGAAAGCAATTCGTTATTACCTGTTGACAGGATTATTCACATTATCTCTGATCAGCTGCAATAATTCCAACGCTAAAGACAACGAAAATAATAATTCTAAAAATAGAGTAGATATGAAATTTGAAAAAGTAGCATTACCTTATGCAACCGATGCTTTAGAGCCGGTAATAAGCAAACAAACAGTTGAACTTCACTACGGGAAACATCATCAAGCCTACGTGGACAATTTAAATAGATTGGCAGCTGGAACAAAATTCGAAAATGCAGATCTCGAGACAGTCGTGAAAGAGAGCGATGGGGCTATCTTCAACAACGCAGGACAGATTCTGAACCATAACATTTACTTCACATCCTTCAAGAAAGATGGAGGAGGTGAGCCCAAAGGGAAGTTAGCTGATGCCATCAACGAACAGTTTGGTTCATTCGATAAATTCAAGGAAGAATTCAATGCAGCCGGAACTTCTCTGTTCGGATCAGGTTGGGTATGGCTGGCAAAGGACGGTAGCGGCAAACTATCCATCCTCAAGGAAAGCAATGCCGGCAATCCACTCACAAGCGGATTGACTCCGATCCTGGGATTCGATGTATGGGAACATTCATACTATCTAGACTACCAGAATCGTCGTGCCGACCATCTGAAAGAAATATGGAAGATATTAGATTGGGATGTGGTAAGCGCACGTTACTAAAAAAATCTTCCGGCCATAGCAGGTCTTTATTAAAAAGGAAAGAGAATGGATTCTTTAATTCATTCTCTTTTTTATTTTTACCTGTTCATCATTATCCCTGTCAGCATTCTTCCCGAGTGAACCGATTGTCTGCGGGCAGAGAAGAAGAGCTCCTGTTTCTCAAAGGTGCATAAATCGCTCTTTTCAATCGCACTCAGGGGAACCCCCAACCGGAGAAGCTCCCTCCTGTTTATCTCGCTTAAATCAAGATGTAATCGCGATATGGAATTATCTCTGTATGAGACAGCAGCATCGGAGAGATCAAAGCCATTCTTTTGGAACTGGTCTTCCACCTCATCCCCTACCTCGTAGTGATCCGGACATATGGCAGGACCAATGCCCGCAAGTAAATCGCCGGGAGAGGATCCAAATTGCCGTTGCATCTCGGCAATCGTTTTTTCCACAATCCGACCCACTGTACCTCTCCAACCCGCGTGTATTGCGGCAATGACTTCGTTTTTTTTATCAAAAATAATAACAGGCAAACAATCGGCTGTGGTGGCACACAAAAAAATCCCTTTCTCCTGAGTTATGGTTGCATCCATACCATATAAGGCTTCAGTCGCAGCTGCATTATCCAGCTCCAGAAAGGCTTTGTCCACTGTCAGAACGCCTGTTCCGTGCGTCTGATGCGGAGTAATAAAGTTCTCTAATTCTGTATAGAACATCCGGGCAAGAATAAGGCGATTCTCACGAATCTTCAGAGGATCATCATCTGAGAAGTTCCCCATATTGAAGGAGGTGAACGCCCCATTGCTTACACCACCTGCCCGTGTGGTAGTGAAATGAACAATTTTGTCCTCACTGCCAAACAGATCAAACAGCAACAGATTACTGTGTTGAGGATGCGGCTTCATACTCTTAAGCGTTAAAGATCTTCTTCGTAATAGTTATCCCCTTCATCATATTCCTCTTCATCTAATCCGCCGATTTCATCGACCGGTATCTCATCCTCAGGCTCAAACTCGAGAGTGGCAATATTCAGTTTTCTGTGTAACAGCGTCTCACTTGTTGCTACTGCAGGAATATAATCCTCTGCATTCAGTTCCCTCCATAAAATATCTTTCAACGCAGGAATACCATAACCGGTGATGGATGAGATAAAGAGATAAGGGAGATCGGGCAGATCAAGCGTTATCTCGTGCATCAGCTCCTCGTCCAGCATATCAGACTTTGAAATGGCCAGTACATGCTTCTTGTCCAATAATTCCGGATTGTATTGAGTCAGTTCGTTTAATAACACTTCGTACTCTTTCCTAATATCATCGGCGTCGGCAGGAATCATAAAGAGCAACAGTGAGTTTCGTTCAATATGGCGGAGGAAACGTAATCCAAGTCCTTTCCCTTCGCTGGCACCTTCAATAATCCCAGGGATATCGGCCATCACGAACGATTTACCGTCACGATAGCTTACAATTCCCAGGTTGGGCTCAAGCGTTGTAAAGGGATAATTGGCAATTTTCGGCTTCGCTGCTGAGACTACTGACAGTAATGTGGATTTGCCTGCATTGGGGAAACCGACAAGGCCGACGTCAGCCAGCAGCTTCAACTCCAGAATGACCCACTTCTCTTCATTGGGTTCACCTGGTTGAGCATAGCGTGGCGCCTGGTTGGTGGCTGTCTTGAAATGCTGATTCCCCTGACCGCCACGGCCTCCTTTCAAAAGAATCACCTCCTGATCGTGATCGGTAATATCACACAAGTAGTCACCTGTGTGGGCATCATAAGCAACAGTACCACAAGGCACATCAATAATCTTACTCTCGCCTTTCTTTCCCGAACGCTGTGCTTTTGATCCACCCTCACCGTGACCGGCAAAAAGATGCTTCTGATAGCGCAGGTGCAACAAGGTCCAGTAGTTACGATTACCTCTCAGTACGATGCTTCCTCCTTCACCTCCATCACCACCGTCGGGTCCTCCTTTTGGTACATATTTCTCTCTTCTGAAATGAGCAGAACCTCGTCCTCCTTTGCCCGAACGGCAAAAAATCTTCACATAATCTACAAAATTTGTTTCTGCCATCGTTACTTGATTAACTGGTCTATTTCATTTTCTATGGTCCGGAAAATCTCATCAACAGTTCCGATACCATCTATCTCTTTTAGTATACCGCGCTCTTTATAAAATTCTTTCAAAGGAGATGTCTGTCTGTAATACACCTTCAGTCGTGCTTCAATCGTTTCACGGTTATCATCCGATCTGCCGGATATCTGTCCGCGTTTCAATAAGCGATCAATCAGCTCCTCATCTGCCACTTCAAGACTGATTACGGCATTCACATCCTCTTCATGTTTTGAGAGCATCTTGCTTAAGGCCTCACCCTGAGGAACAGTGCGGGGAAATCCATCGAAAATAAATCCTTTTACATGCCTCTTCTTTTCGGTCCGACAATCCAACATATCAATTACGATACAATCGGGTACAAGCTCTCCTTTCGACATATATGAATCTGCCAGTTTCCCCAATTCGGTGTTGGCCTCAATCTCATCACGAAGTATTTCACCGGTTGATACGTGTTGCAGTCCGTATTTGGCAACCAGTTTCTCGCTTTGTGTTCCCTTTCCTGATCCGGGAGCTCCAAAAATCACAATATTCAACATACCTATTTTTTCCTTAAGTTGCAAAGATACACTTTTTCATCCGTTTTGCTTTCATTATGACGCTATTATTCCCTTAGTCACTGTTTTAAATTCTTAAAATCCTCAGGCAGATATTGCTCTTAAATCACGTTTGACTCAGTCAATAAATCTGTTCATTTGAACCAATCTTATCATCAAATGTTTACTGATAGAAGTAAAACAATAACACCTTATAAAATGAAAAAAGAAGAATTCAAACAGAAAACAAATGAAGTACTGAACGAACTGGCAGACTACATTTCGAAACTCGAAGATAAAGCAGGCGATATTGCGGAAGATGCCAAAGAAGAGTATCGGGAACAACTGGAAAATCTGAAGGGAGTAAAAGAAAATCTATCATCCAAACTGGATGAATTTGAGAGCGTTGCCGACGGCAAATGGGATGTGGTAAAAGAGAGCGCAGGCAATTTCTTTGCATCTGTTGCAGGCTCATGGAAAGAGAACTTTGGAAAAGTAGCAGAATCTTTCAAAAAGGAAAAACCAACCGATGAGACTGAAAACACCGTTGAACCTGATGCACCGGGCCATTTTGAAAAGAGAGAGGACCAGGTTTAGGATACATGACAGAATACTCCAATATTTGTGCGCATAATATGAATTGCACCCCAGATGTAGGTTAAATTACTTTTGGGGTGTTCTTATGTCAATACGAAGCTCTATTTTTCTCCTATTTTAATCTGTATCGAGCAAGGGAGTGTCATAGTCCGGATCAATAAACAGTTGTTCGACTCCATTGACATTTTTAAAATAGACATCGCTGATAAACATATTCCTGGGATGGATCTCTGACTTGCTCTGATGAGCATGAAAAACGATTTTCCACTCACCGCTTTTATCCCTGAACAGGGAGCTGTGGCCTACACCCACAAGATCACCCGGTTTTTGCAGCAACGGATTATGTGGATACTTCACCCATTCACCCGTCAAACTGTCTGCCGTAGCACACCCAATCCCGTAAAAGGGGCTTTCGTAACTGTTGGCCGAATAGGTCATATAGTAAACGCCGTTATGTTTGATCACAAATGACCCCTCATTCACTCTTGGCCAGACTGTTTCCCACTCCTGAGAGACGTGAATACATGGATGCATCGTCTCCTGTCTGATAGTTATAAGATCCTCCTCAAGTTGTGCAACCCAGATATTGAGTCCATCGTTGAAACGGTCGAAAAAGAGATAGGGTGTGCCGTCATCATCAATAAAAAGAGAATTATCTATCGTCTTCTCTCCTTCAAGCATCGGTTTTTGCACCTCCTGCCTGAAAGGACCGAGTGGAGAATCTGATGTGGCCACACACATATGCTCATCGGCAGAGTAGTACATATAGAACGTCCCGTTGACGTAGTAAACTTCCGGAGCCCAAAACCATCTCTCTCCATACGAATCATCCTTATGTAGTGCCAGTCTATCGTCTGAATTGGTTGTTCTCTTCCACTCCTTAAGATCTGCGGAAGTCATCACCTCAATTCCATTCTCCGATCCTGTTCCATATGCATAATAGATATCATCATGCAACAGAATATAGGGATCTGCCAGAGGAACCAGTATTGCTGCTGCCTCCTTGCTTTTCTCCTGCTGCTCATCTGATGAACTGTTTTTACAGGAGATCAGTATAAGCAGCAACAGGATTATAGTACATTTCGAATTCATCATTAATTTAAATTTTATTTCACCTGAGTTCATACACTTATACTATTCTCCTTTATTTGTCAACTGTTTGATCTGATCAATCTCCTCCTGCTTATAGGGGCTACCATCTTTTCTGAATATGTCATGAAACCATAATTCCGGTTCCGATCCGTCAGGTATGGGAGTGTTCCATGCATAGATTGTATTTGTTTTACCGGACACCAGCCCCCAGTTGTAGGCTCCTATCTGATGCTCCTTTAACATCGGCATAATATTTCCAAAGAGGCTGTTCTGTGTTCGTGCCATATATTCAGTACAGATAAGCGGCTTGGAAGTAAGTGTTTTGAGGGTGTCAATCATCTCCCTGTGGTTCTCCGGATCACCATAGTTGTGATAAGTGATCACATCCGAATTTTCCAGCTGAAAACGGGATAACTCCTCCAGTCTCCAGCTCCACACTCCGGCAGAAAGCGGTTGGGAAGGATTGATCTCTCTGCCCCATTCAAACACCTTCTCCAGCAGAGGCATGCTCTTGTTTCCGTATCCGGAGTTTCCAGGCTCGTTATAGAGGTCCCACAGCACAATACGACTGTCATCGGCAAAGGTGGACATGATATCTTTTACATACTGCTCAAGCAACCCGGTCAATTCCGGTTCTGAATGAATCAGATCACCCGGATCACGTACCCAGCCGGAGTTGTGTACACCCGGTTTCGGATCAGGCTGTTGTCCTGACTGATAGGTTGCGTTCCAGCAATCATCAAAGAAGACGAACATGGTAGAGATCCCACGTTGATCTGCAATCTCCAGATATTGTTCCATCCGTTTTTTTAAACCTTCAGGATCGGTTTGCCATGCCAGATGGTGCAGATAGACACGCATTGAGTTGAATCCTATGCTCTCTGCATAACCCAGCTCCCGATCGATTGTTTCAGGGTCAAAAGATTCTTCCTGCCACATCTCCAGCTGGTTGATTGCCGTACTTGGCGTGAAATTGGCTCCTCTAAGCCAATCCAGTTCACTGTACCATGCCTGAGCCTGTTCATTGCTCCAGACTTCCCGTGCTTCTTTTGACGAGGTTTCACGCTCTTTTCCCGATCCGGCACAAGATGCAAGGATAGTCAGAAAAATGAGACATAGAAGATAAAAAGATTTTTGCATCACTCTATTTTTTAAAATTCAATATTCATTCAGGAATCGACTGCTGGTCTATATCGAGAGTACGAAACCGGTCCACCCGGAACCATCTGATAACAGTCATTCACAAACAGGGAATAATCCCTTGCAAAGGTAGCAGGGTCAATCGTTTAACAAAAATAAAACCATATGTTCTTCAACATATTTTATCTAATAGAACAAAATGAGGATTGATATTGATACAGCGGATGATTCAAAGTTTAACGATGAAATATGTGAAAGATATATAATTACGATATTTTTTTAATTGAAAAGAGGCTGCTTAATGAAAAGCAGCCTCCTTCTGACTGTAGAGGTACCTGGCGGATTCGAACCGCCGTAAACGGTTTTGCAGACCGACGCCTAGCCACTCGGCCAAGGTACCAATTTCGCTTTAAAGTGGTTGCAAAGTTAGCACATTTTTTCAAGTTACAAAAAGGTTTTCACCTTTTTCACTGACAGCTTGAACAAAACATTCAGAGGGTGTATCACGCGAAGAGCAATCTGAAAGCATCACTCACCTTCTTCACCTGCAGCAACTCGATGGAAACCTTCTTATTATATCCTTTCAGATTGTTGGCAGGAATGAGGATGCGTGAGAAACCCAGCTTCTCAGCTTCCTGAATACGTTGTTCGATACGGTTGACAGGCCGTATCTCACCCGACAGACCCACTTCGCCGCAAAGGCATGTGTCACGATCGATAGAGATATCAAGACTGGATGAGAGCACTGCACTGATCACCGACAGGTCCATACCGGGATCATTCACACGCAATCCCCCGGCAATATTCAGAAATACATCCTTCTGTGCCAGCTTGAAGCCTGCACGCTTCTCCAACACGGCCAGCAGCATGTTCATCCGTCTTATATCATAACCTGTAGCTGAGCGCTGTGGCGTACCGTAAGCAGCGGTGCTGACCAGCGACTGCGTTTCAATGACAAAGGGGCGTACACCTTCAATGGCCGCGGCAATGGATACCCCGCTCAATCCTTCATGATTCTGCGTTAACAACAGTTCCGAGGGATTACTCACCTCGCGTAACCCCGATTGATTCATCTCATAAATACCTAATTCCGCTGTACTGCCGAAGCGGTTTTTGATGCTCCGCAATATACGGTACATGTAATGCTGGTCGCCCTCAAACTGTATTACCGTATCTACGATATGCTCCAGTATCTTCGGTCCTGCAATGCTGCCATCTTTGGTTATATGACCGATAAGCAGTACCGGTGTACCCGATTGTTTGGCAAATTTCAGTAGGGCTGCTGCGCATTCACGCACTTGCGAGATACTGCCGGGAGCCGACTCAAGCGCCTCACTGTAGATAGTCTGTATGGAATCGACTATCAGGAGCTGCGGTGAGATCTTCCTGAGATGTTTGAAAATATCATCGAGATTGGTCTCACACACAATCAGGCAATCATCGTTCTCCAGACCGATACGTTCAGCCCGGAGCTTCAGTGCCGTGCACTCTCCTCGCCGGAAACATAGAGCGTGCTGACTCCTTTCAGCTTCAGTATGGTTTGCAGTACGAGGGTCGATTTCCCAATACCCGGTTCGCCGCCAATTAACACCACAGAGGCGGGAACCAGTCCGCCACCGAGCACCCTGTTCAGTTCCGTATCATGCATGTCTATACGCGGCTCATCGTCGGCTTTAATCTCACTCAACGTTAAAGGCTCACTTTTAACCTCTGAGAAAGAACGTGTATCCTCAAGTTTCGATGCTGCATCTTTGCGTATCAACTCCTCCACGAATGTAGACCACTCTCCGCATGAAGGGCATTTACCCATCCATTTTGGTGATTCGTGACCGCAGTTACTGCAAAAATATACTGATTTCAGTTTAGCCATTCTCTCAAAATTTAAAGAGGTAAAGATAGGAAAATTTCTTGTACATTTGCAGTGCATTAAAGTCAGAAGAAATGATAGAACAGATGTCGGTTATACGTTCATTAATCTCAAAACAGCTCAATCTGCCGCTGAAAAACGTAGGTAATACAGTTAAATTGTTTGAAGAGGGTGCAACCATCCCTTTTATCAGCCGCTACCGTAAGGAGGCGACGGGAGGGCCGCCTCCTTACGGTAGCGGCTGATAAAAGGGATGGTTGCACCCTCTTCAAACAATTTAACTGTATTACCTACGTTTTTCAGCGGCAGATTGAGC
>JAENWZ010000115.1 GCA_016649795.1 Proteiniphilum sp.
ACAATGGCATTCTCTATCTGGTCCAGCTTAATCTGTACGCTTGCCGATTGACCCGGTTTTATTTTCCCGTCACTATTCGCATAGCGTGCACGCGCAAACAAACTGAGGGTCTGTACATCCAGTCGCGACTCAACCGCATAGACCGAAGCGTTGTATACCTCCAGGTCGTTCTCTACCGTGAAAGCGATCTCTGTACCCGGTTTAATCATATTCAGGAAATTCTGGGTGAGAGAGAATTCGATCTTCAGAGGGGATATTTTGGTTAAATTAGCCAACACCACCGTGGGAGATGCATAGGCACCTTCACTCACCTGTCTTAATCCGATCATACCGCTGAAGGGGGCTCTCAGCTCTGTCTGCCGGATGCGCGCCTTCACCAGACCGATCTCTGCTTTCAGCGTTTCAAGCTGTGTGGATACTGACTGGTAGGCCTCCTGGCTGATGGCATCCTTTTCCAGTAGTGTCTGCTGACGAAAGAGTCTGTCTTCAGCCAGAGGCATCTGCGCTTCCAGTTTCTTCAGCTCAGCCTGCAAAGGAGCATCATTCACCTTTGCCAGCAAGGTACCTTTCTGCACGTATGATCCCTCCTTGAAATAGATATTTGTTATTTTTCCTGCCGTCTCAAACGTGAGATCCACCTCTTCGTCCGGCAGCAGGATACCTGTGATGCGGAACAAATTGTTGAGTGTTTGCGGCAGCAAGACCGTAGCACTGACCATCAGTTCCGATCCACCTGCTCGGCGGGATGCCTGAGCAGGAGCTTCGCTCTGTTTATCCGAGGCAAAGATTCTTTTGACTTTTGGGAAAAAAGCCATTCCCAGAATTAATACCGCGATAGATGAAAAGAGGATTATCTTGGTTTTTTTGTTCATATCGATACGCAAAATTTCCCCAAAAATACCGATTTTAAACAGATAAAATCTCGTTCCGCAGGTGATTTTAGTTTTTTTAGTGCTTATAATCGACATAGCACCGAAATAAATCGATGAATTCAGTGTAGCGAAGGGATAAAATAACTATTTTTGACATTCGAAAACAAAAATGACAAAAGAAAAACGAAAGAATATGCATTTAAAGAAATTGTTTATTGGAGGGTTGTTGATGATGAGTAGTGTATTGATTACTGAGGCCCAGGATTGGGCTAACCTGAACCGTTTCAGGGAGGATAACGCGAAGCTGGGCAGTGCCAGAACGTGTGACGACAGGGTCGTTTTTATGGGTAACTCCATCACACAGGGATGGATCAATCTGGTACCGGATTTTTTTGCCGGTCGCCCCTACATCAACAGGGGTATTGGTGGACAAACTACGCCGCAGATGCTGGTGCGATTCCGTCAGGATATGCTTCAGTTGTGGCCTAAGGTGGTGGTGATCCTTGCCGGTGTGAATGATATTGCCGGTAATACGGGTACCTCCACGCTGGAGATGATTGAAGACAACATCCAATCCATGACCGAACTGGCGCAGGCACATGGTATACAGGTGGTGCTCTGCTCCGTGCTTCCGGCTTACGATTTCCCCTGGCGTCCGGGGCTGGAGCCTGCTCCCAAGGTTGTGGAGCTGAACAAACGGATAAAAGAATACGCTGCTACAAGGGGAGCAGTCTATTGCGATTTTTTCACAGCGATGGCTGATGAACGTAACGGACTGCCAAAAGAACTTTCTGAGGATGGGGTTCATCCCAACAAAGAGGGGTATGCCATTATGGCACCTATTGTTGAGACTTCCATCGCACGTGCCTTGCTGATGTGGAAAGAGTTTAAATAATTGAGAAGAAAGGGTTTGGCCTTGCATCCAAACCCTTCAGTTTCATTGGAAAGCCTGGTGTGACGGGAAAGGATAAGGTGTAATATGCACCTTATTTTTTTATCTTCTTTGGTTTGCAGGCGTGCTTCTCCTTTTTAACCGCAGCATCGCATTTCTTGCATATAAATTTGGACTTATCGTTGTTTATCAGCTCGATATCATTACATGCAGTTTTACTCATAACATTCGTTTATGAACAAACAGCAGCGATTCAGCAAGTATTTTTTTTTCTCATATGCATGTAGTACCCTTTGCTTATGGTCATAGATATAGCAGCCAATGATGCAAAAGTCCATCGGGGATGAAGTTTCCAGTATGTTATTTTTATTCGATAGTAATTTGGGGTTTTTAAAAGGATGGATCCTGGATTCGGGAGCAGGATGTCTCCGCCATGGCATTCCAGCCATTCTTGATTTTTTCAAGCGGGTGCAGGGGGTATCCCATTGCCGTTCCGACTGGAGAAATGTTCTTGCTCGCACGCAAAGATCATGTAAGCCACCAGCATGCGCCAGATGTTCTTGACGGTTTCCTTCGAATGGGTCTTGAGTTGCTCCCTGACTACCCCGCTGCGTTCAACGAACTGGTTGAGGGCATGCGCAATCTGCAGCAGGGTGTAATAGTTTTTCAGCCCATTGAGCGATGTACGACAAAACTTGTGTTCCAGTTCATAGCCTCCCCGCTTCTGGGTGTTGAACCCCTCGTTCTCTATTTTCCAACGTAACCTCCCGCCGGCGGCAAGTGCAATGACGTTACCGCCCTCCACCTCAAGGTTGGTCAGGTATCCGAAACAATGGGTTTCAGTATCCTTCTCCTTCGCGGGTCTTCTCTCGCGGGGCATGTCCCTTGTTCTTGCCTCCACGCATTCGATCCAGTTGACCTTCCTTTTTTTGTACGCCAATCCATTCTCGAAACGGTATTGCGAGGCAATCCGCAATCCGCCTTTGACATGGTAGCAGGATTTCTTCGGGCTTCTCCGCCTTGGTAACACCAAATCTTCCTGCACCGATTTGAGCGTGTTGTCCTTCAGTACGAAAATGTATTTCCATCCGTTCCCCTGGCAAATATCGAACGCCCCCTCGTATGGGTAAAGCCCGTCGGCCAGGATGCATACCGGCAGCCGTGGGTAATGCTTTTTGAGTTTCGCGGCTAGACGGGCGAAGGCCTTGCGTTCGCAATCCTGCTTCTCGAACTCACCGTTCGGGTTTTCAATCCATTCGCTGGCCAGCGACAGGCACAACCCGTCCGATGTTACCAGTTTGGCCTCTAACACGTAATGGAAGTAGGTTGTCTGCCCGTTTTTGGAAGTACGCGTCAGGCACTGGGGGCAATGACGGTGGTCAAAGGATACCACCCCGGTGGCGTCCACCGCCAGGGGGTAATACTTGTCCAAAAGGCGGTGCTTGCGCAGGAACTTCTGCTCGAAAAGCCCCGCCATCAAGTTCATCTTCACCTCTTCCAGACTGTCCGGATTCAGCCGGCACAGCACATCGGCTATGCTGTCCCCATGAGCAAGCCGGGTGCCGAAGCACCGCTCGAAGGATTTACTGAATCCCGCCTCTCGACGCTTGTTGTTGATCTCGTTGCGGGAGTCCTGCCTGAAAAGGAACATCCCCAGGCCGCCCATGAGCAGTTCACCAATAGCGTATTCCTTACGCTTGCGGAAATCCGGCACGCACGATAATTCCTGCATCAGACCCGGAAACCGGTGCCCGATCTGGTGGCGGTACGCACAGAGTATCTCCCTACCCCGACCGCCTGCTGTTGTTGTTTTTCTCTCCTGTTCTTTTTAAGGGGAAATCCGCAATATTTTTTTTGAAATGTGTGGTAATATTTTGTCATTCAAAAGATTATCCCTATCTTTACAGTATAAAAAAATAGCCGCAAGGCCTGGTTATCGCAACCTCCCTGCGGCTTTAATTTTTATAAAATGAAAGAACACTGTAGTTAAAAACTCAGCACCCCAAAAACAGGGGCGCAAGCCCCACCTTGTGTTCAAGCCACAAATTTAGCCGGAAATATTTATTTTTCCAATACTTATTACGATCTTATTTTCAATTAATTATTTTTTACGCTGAATTGCTGACAAACAGCTGAATCAGTGGTTTTGTTTATCAATCCATAAACTCATAATCGGTGGTCTCCCTCAAACCGGGAACTGAATAATAGGCCGCAAGATCTCCCTTTATCATTACCGGCCTACCAATATTATCAGGGTTATCAGCAATATTCAGCGCATTTTTCAGTGATGTCAGGGTGATATTCACCGGAAGCATATTGGCAATTTCGGTCTCTGTTGCCAGGTCAGCCAGTGCAACATTGGTCGTTACCTGTCCTGTTGTATCGGTCACAAACTTATTGATAGTGCCGTCAAATGCACCGACGATATAACCTTTCACCCATACATCCTCTTTGCCCTGATTGATGATTGCCTGCGCTACCGTGTAGGGGTCTGTCTTCGATCCTTTAATAGCCGGGGGATCATCCTCTGTGCGATCCGCTATAACGGATTCCGACGAGCCTGATGTCCATTCTGTAATTTCCCCGGTAGAGATAAGCGCCTCTTCATCGGTGTAGAGTGTGACATGAAAGGTATAGCGTGTGGATTGCGCAAGGGGAGCTATTGATATACTGTCAGACGGTATATGGTATACCTGATCATCCCCTAAGGTAAACCAGAAATCGCGGTTCGACAGATCGGTGCCGGGCAGCAGGATCGCCTCGGCCATAGTGCCATCTTCATTGACCCTTAATGCAATATCTTTTTCGGCGGCAGAGGGTGAGAGCGACCCGTCTACCAGATTGAATGTGCTCTCTGTGGGCACATCGGTGATGATTACCGATAAGCCGGAGAGGTCGATCGCTCTGTAATGAGCAATATGAAACACAATCTTAGAGAGTCGGTGTGAGAATGTAAGCTGCACGTCGGGATTGCCCATATTTCTGCCGGTGGCGTTGTCAGAATAGATTAGATCGATGGATGCCTGATTCGATTGCATGGTGAGGTTCACCGGATAGATGAAATCGGTGATATCCTCCCGGTAGGGATAGTAACCGATAAAATCCACGCTGGACCCGCTGAACGGGAAGAAGAGAGAGTCAGATGCATGCTTAGGAGCAAATCTCTCAGTAGAGTCGTTATAGAGATATTCCACATTCAGTGCAAGTGCAGATGCATCGAGACCCACTCCCTCTTTCATCATATAAACCCCAATAGCATCACCCTCCTCCCAGTCGGAACCTGACATACGGGTTTTCATCCCTTCAATCTCAGCATTGAGACGCACACTTTTACTTACCCTCAACGGGTCAATGATCTCTCCTTCGCACGATAATAAGATGAAACAGATTAACGGCACAATAAAATCTTTACATTTCATGATGCTGAACATTTAATGGTTAGAAAATATGTAAAACGATTCTTATTTGCGCAAAGAGTATGTGCAAAAGACGGAGTATGGCAAGGTTTAATTTATATCGATAACAAGCAAATTATTTAAGAAAAAAAATCATAAAAAGCAGCCTCCTGTTTTTATTTAGATTGGATATAAAAAAGCGATTCTCTGTTTTCACTTACAGGATTAGATCATAGGTCACTTTATATCTACCGCTTTGAATATTCAGTGATTTTTCTCTATGTGCTGCTATTCCGTATTCAAGTCCGTTGATACTGATTTTCTTTACTTCTGCGGGTAGTACTACCTCAGCTTCTGATCCCACAGGGATCTCAATTTCCATCTCCATGGTATGATCATTCAATGTCCAATTGACCATCACTGTTCCAAAAGGAGTTTCCTTCGATGTTTTTGCCCAGGTAACCCCCTTCGGTATTTGGGGATGAATGCGTATTTTCCGGTAACCGGGAACGTTTTCTGCCGGAATGATTCCTCCAACAGCCTGATAAAACCAGGATCCGATGGCGTTGTAGCAATTGTGGATATGACTTCGTTCACCGTTCCAGTGTTCCCAGGTGGTAGTGGCTCCATTGTCAATCATATAGAGAAAACCGGGATAATCTCTCTTTTTCAACATAGAGTACATCAGATCCGCAGCTCCATTCCTGACAATCCATTCCGTTAAAACCGGCAAACCGACCAGCCCTGTAGCCAAATGTCCATCGCGATTCACTTCCGTTTCAAAATAAAGAGACTGTTCTACCGCTTGCAACTTATCCTCCGGCACAACCCCCGCAATCAACGGGAAAGCCAGATCGATCTGTGTGCCGGTTCCGTAGGTATTATTTGTATCATCAAAAAAAGTGTCGTGAATCATCTTTTGAAGCGCTTTCTTTTGGGAGGCATACCGTGTTGCATCTTCATGTTTACCCAAGAGCTGAGCGATCTGTTGCATATGGTCAAAACAGACTGCAATAAAAGCATTATTGACCAGGTCAACCGACGATTCATTGGTCTGATCAACTCCTTCGGGGGTAGCCCAGTCGCCGAGGTACCAGTTACGATAATCAGTGTCGGGCCACTGTTTCAACAGACCGTTAACACGATGCTTTTCTACATACCCAAGCCATTGCTGCATCACCGGATAATATTTTTCCAACACCAATCTATCTCCATAATTCAGATAGGTCTGCCACGAAGCTGTAATAATAAAACCACACCAGTAAGGACCTCCCCCTGCATTATATGGATTGGGAGCAGTATGAGGCATTCCACCATCTTCACGGATTACATCGGCCCATGCCTGGAGCCAGTTATTGTAAAGTGGTCCCAGGTTAAACATTGTCTGCGCCGTCAAGGTGGATGCATTGCCGTCGCCACCATATCCAAGCCGCTCAAGCTGTGGACAATCGACGAAATCTCCCCCGATAGAGAGGCATTGAAGTGTATAGCGAACCATATCGTGGATGGCATTCAGATCTCTGTCGGAGCACTCAAACGAAGATGCAGTTTCAACGCCGGTGCGAACAAGGTGTGCATGTATCGACTCTATCTCAGGGATCACCTGCAAACCTGTAATCCTTATATACCTGAACCCGTGGTAATTAAACTTATTGACAAACCTTTCAGGTGATTCTCCGGAGGCAATATACTTGTCATATTGATTCTGGTCGTTGAAATGATTGTCATCCAGGAGGAAGTCACAATAATCGATCTTGACCTCCTGTGATTTTCGTAATTTTGGAAACTCTATTTC
>JAENWZ010000260.1 GCA_016649795.1 Proteiniphilum sp.
ATCTTTGTACCCACTTATGGGTTATCTTTTGCATTTTTTTTTACTTACTCCACCATAAAGATTAAGAACGTCACGCCACATTCTTAATCCCAGTCACTGTATCAATATTTCAAATTATTATTTCACCCCTACCTGTGAAGGTATGGTTCAATCATTTATATTATAACGTATGAATTATTCTATTCCCAAAATGCTTGGAACCCGCGGAGGTGTGGATTACAAGACAGAGATTCTATCGGGTCTTACCGTAGCGGTTGCGCTGGTACCTGAAGCAATCGCTTTTGCTATGATTGCAGGCTTCTCGCCTCTGACAGGTCTCTACGCGGCTTTCGTCATGGGACTGGTCACCTCCATCCTGGGAGGTCGCCCCGCGATGATCTCCGGAGCCACCGGAGCCATCGCTGTTATCTTCCTGGGTTTAATCACAGAACTGAGAATGAGCACACCCGGTATCAGCAGTGAACAGATTGTTCAATTTGTTTTCGCAACGGTGATACTGGGTGGTCTGTTTCAGATTGCGGCCGGTCTGTTGAAACTGGGTAAGTTTATCCGACTGGTACCGCATCCGGTGATGTTTGGTTTTGTGAATGGACTGGCCATTATCATCTTTCTGTCTCAGATGCCCAATTTCACCTCTATCGTAGCGAACAACAGCACATTATCAGGCTTCTTCTCAGGGGGAGGCATCGCTGACAATGCTTTGCTGAACAGTGGGTTCACTGAACTGGGCACGATGGTGGGTCTGGTTGTGCTGACCATGCTGATTATCTGGTTTCTTCCCAGGTTCACAAAAGCGGTGTCGGCCTCTCTGGTAGCAATTATAGCAGTGTCTGCACTGGTCTTTCTTTTAGGAATACCCACCACCACCGTTGCAGACACACTGAACCCCGGAGAGACCATCAAAGGTAGTTTCCCTCCTCTCAGCATCCCCCAAATACCGGTGAACTGGCAGACGTTTATACTCATCCTTCCCTATGCGGCGATACTTGCAGGTGTGGGACTGATAGAAAGCCTTCTCACACTGAACCTTATTGACGAGGTGACAGAGACACGCGGCAGCGGCAACAGAGAGTGTATTGCCCAGGGTACCGCCAATATCGCCTCCGGCTTCTTCTCGGGCATGGGTGGCTGTGCAATGGTGGGGCAGAGTCTGATCAACACCACCTCCGGAGCAAGAACCCGTTTATCGGGAATATTTGCATCCATCATGCTCCTGGTATTTATCATGTTTGGTTCCGGCGTGATTGAGAAGTTACCCATGGCCGGACTGACAGGGGTGATGATCATGGTAGCGGTAGGCACATTCGAGTGGGCCAGCCTGCGTACATTCAAAAAAATGCCGGTATCAGATGTATTCGTGATGGTGCTGGTTACGGTGATCACGGTGGTCACCCACAATCTGGCAGTGGCGGTATTGATCGGTATCATCTTCTCGGCACTGGTCTTCTCGTGGGAGAACGCCAGGCGCATCCGTGCCAGGAAAAGAGTGGACGAGGAGGGTCACAAGCACTACGAAATCTATGGACCACTCTTCTTCGGTTCTGTGAAAGCTTTTGCCGAGAAGTTCAGTCCGTTGGAAGATCCCGATGAGGTGATAATTGATTTCAAGGAGAGCCGTATCACCGATATGTCGGCCATTGAGGCAGTGAACAATCTCACAGAGCGTTACCGCAAGCAGGGCAAGACCGTGCGTCTGCGCCATCTCAGCGACGACTGCAAGTTATTACTCCGCAATGCCGATGCCATCATCGATGTGAATGTGCTGGAAGATCCTACCTATAAGATCCCTATCAATAATTTTAAAATAATAAAATGATTCAATATTAAATCATATGGAAAAAGATGACCTGAAAAAGGTGATTATTAAAGAGCTTGAGAAGACCAGGGAATTGGTCGAGATGTACAGGGAGAGCAGTCAGCCTGTTGCTCCTGATGCTGCCATAGGCAGAATTTCACGGATGGATGCCATCAACAACAAGAGTGTCACTGAATCGGCCCTGCGACAGGCAGAATCGAAGCTTAAGTCACTGGAGTTTGTATTATCGAACGTTGATCATCCGGGCTTTGGCAAGTGCGCCCGTTGCGGCAGAGAGATTCCCCTGGGACGGATATTGGTTCGTCCTGAGAGTACGTTATGTGTAGGTTGTTCAAAATAGAAAGATTGTATGTATACACTATGTCCTTTATGTGAAGCGGTCACAGATAAAATATGCACGGTCATCAAAAACCGGAAATACTACAGATGTGCACAATGTGACGGAGTATTTATGGACAGCGCCTTTCTGCCGGACAGAACCGAAGAGGCATACCGCTACAGAGAGCATAACAATGATGTGTATGATGACCGCTATCGTGCATTTGTTTCACCCATTGTAGAAGCCGTTCTTGAAAATTTTACGGCAGAAAACAGAGGATTGGATTTCGGTGCCGGCACAGGACCAGTCATCAGCAAGATGCTGGAAGAAAAAGGATACGATATCCGACAGTACGATCCATTTTTCCATGCCGACAGATCGCTTTTGAATAAACAGTACGATTATGTTGTGGCATGTGAAGTGATTGAGCATTTCCACTATCCGGCAAGTGAATTTCTGCTGTTGCGTGGATTGCTCAATGATAACGGTAAACTATATTGCAGAACATCTATTCTTCATCCTGAGCAGAATTTTGAATCATGGTATTACAAAGACGATCCCACACATGTCTTTTTCTATTCACCAATAACAGCGGAAAAGATCAGAGATAAATTTGGTTTCAAACGAGTTGACATCAATGGTAACCTGATCATATTCAGCGTATAAGAATTTATTAACAGATAATGAACAGTTGGAGCAAGTTTATAAAAAACACAGCGATTCAGCGAGAATAGTTTTTTAGTTTCTCAATGCAAAGCTAGTTAACTAAAGACAAAGCACAGCCAATGGCAGAATAATTTGCCAAAAGATATTACTTCACAACTGGTTATTTTTCCTATTTGATGTTCTTCAGATTTCCATATGTATACTTCAAATTCGGGAATGTCGCATTTCCCCAACGGTTTTCACACCGTGAACGAAAGCTCTATCCTGGCTGGTAAGGTATTGGGCAGGTTTCTTCGCATTGAAAAATAGTTAGGTATGCCATCATTTTCTTCCAAAGGTCCACTATA
>JAENWZ010000024.1 GCA_016649795.1 Proteiniphilum sp.
AGGTCGTTTAAGATACTGAAGGGTCAGGGCAGGATTACAGAAATAAATGTTGCCGAAACACTCAAGGAGGTGCGTCGTGCATTGCTCGATGCCGATGTGAACTACAAAACCGCCAAGGAGTTTACTGAAACGGTCAAACAAAAGGCATTGGGGCAGGATGTACTCAATGCCGTGAAGCCGGATCAGATGATGGTGAAAATCGTGCATGATGAACTAGCGACCCTTATGGGTGGTACAGCCATCGATATCGATATTAAGGGTACGCCGGCAGTCATACTTATGTCGGGGTTACAGGGGTCGGGTAAAACCACCTTTTCCGGCAAGCTGGCTAGTATGCTCAAGACCAAACGGGGGAAAAACCCGCTGCTGGTAGCTGGTGACGTCTATCGTCCCGCTGCCATTGAGCAGTTGAAGGTGCTGGGAGAACAGATCGGTGTGCCGGTCTATTCGGAAGAAGAGAACAAGAACCCGGTGAAGATCGCGCAAAATGCGATTCAATATGCACGGCAGCACGGCAATGACCTGGTGATCATTGACACCGCCGGTCGTCTAGCGATCGACGAGCTGATGATGAACGAGATCGAAGCGATCAAGAAAGCGGTCAATCCACAGGAGATCCTCTTCGTGGTAGATGCCATGACCGGACAGGATGCTGTGAACACAGCCAAAGAGTTTAACCAGCGGCTCGATTTCAACGGTGTTGTACTCACCAAGCTCGATGGTGATACACGTGGTGGTGCAGCCCTCTCCATCCGTTCCGTGGTGGACAAACCGATCAAGTTCGTCGGTACTGGCGAGAAGTTGGATGCGATAGATGTGTTTCATCCCGAACGTATGGCCGATCGTATTCTCGGTATGGGTGACATCGTTTCATTGGTAGAGAAGGCACAGGAACAGTATGACGAAGATGAAGCACGCCGTCTGCAAAAGAAGATTGCCAAGAACCAGTTCGATTTCAACGATTTCATCTCCCAGATTCAGCAGATAAAGAAGATGGGCAACCTGAAAGATCTGGCATCGATGATTCCGGGTGTAGGCAAACAGATCAAAGATCTGGATATCGACGATGATGCGTTCAAGGGTATTGAAGCCATCATTCAGTCGATGACTCCCGGTGAACGCTCCAACCCCGAGATCCTGAACGGCAGCCGTCGTGCCCGCATTGCGAAAGGGAGCGGCACCAATGTCCAGGAGGTGAACAAACTGATCAAACAGTTCGACGAAACCCGAAAGATGATGCGCATGATGACATCAGGGGGCGGTAAACAGGCGATGCGAAATATGCGAAGAAGGTAAGAAATTAGAAATTAGAAGTTAGAAGTTAGAAATCAGAAGTCAGAAACTGAAAACTGAAAACTGAAAATTACAAACATGCGATTGATAGACGGAAAAGCGGTTGCCGCACAAATTAAGCAGGAGATAGCAGAAGAGGTAGCATTAATAAAGGATGCAGGTGGCAAAACACCTCATCTGGCGGCGGTTCTGGTCGGTCACGACGGAGGAAGCGAGACCTACGTCTCCAGCAAAGTGAGAACCTGTGAAGAGCTAGGATTCAAATCCACACTTATCCGCTATGAGGAGGATGTAACCGAAGAGGAACTGCTGGCATGTGTCAACAGGCTGAACGATGACGCAGATATCGATGGTTTCATCGTACAGCTGCCTTTGCCAAAGCATATCTCTGAAGAAAAAATTACCGATGCAATTGACTACCGTAAAGATGTGGACGGCTTTCACCCGGTGAACGTAGGACGTATGTCGCTCGGCATGTCCTGTTTCCTTTCGGCAACACCCGCCGGAATAGTGGAGTTGCTCAAAAGATACAAGATTGAGACCAAGGGCAGGCACTGCGTCGTTTTGGGTCGAAGCAACATCGTTGGGAAGCCAGTCTCCATGCTGATGATGCAAAAAGGTTATCCCGGCGACTGCACAGTCACTGTTTGCCACAGCCGCACTGAAAACATCAAAGAGATCTGTCTGCAGGCAGATATCATCATCGCCGCACTGGGTGTTCCCGGATTTCTGAAGGGCGACATGGTGAAAGAGGGAGCGGTGGTGATTGATGTGGGCACCACACGCGTGCCGAGTAATAAGACCAAATCGGGCTTCAAGCTGACAGGTGATGTGATGTTCGATGAGGTTGCACCCAAATGTGCCTGGATTACACCCGTACCGGGCGGTGTGGGCCCAATGACCATTGTATCGTTAATGAAAAACACCCTGCTGGCAGGGAAAAAAGAGATTTACAGCAAATAAAACCGGCTGTTCTTTACCGTTGATGGCGGAATAACAAGGAAGATGATATATATCTGATAACCGACAGAGCATTTATCCTTATCTACTCCTGCGGTTTATTTTAATCAACACTATCCCCACAAGGATCCAAAAAATCTCCCGGATGCGTTTGCAGAGACTTACAAACACCCCGTAGGCAAGTGGTATGGAAAGGATTCCGTATACAATCACAATTCCTCCCTCACGCGATCCCATCTGCATCGGCATAAAGAACAGCAGATTGCCAACAAGCGACTGAATAGATTCAATGAGCACACTCTGTCCGAAAGTGATCGGATTCCCTATAGCCTGCATCATCAGAAGCACCTCAATACAGAGAAAAAAGCGGGAGAAAAGCTCAAGCAACAACGAAGCGATGAAATCTTTTTTGCGGTTTTTGTAGAGACCGGCTATCAGCGTGTCCATCTGATCGATCTTTTCCTGATTTTGATTCCTGTATGCCCTCAATCTTTTCCCGATAAAAGGCAACCTGCTACCCAACACTATTGCCCTGTCCACCCCTCCTCTGGTATAGATCCTGAATGCCCAGAGAAGAAGAAGGAAAGAGGTGCCGCTGGAAAGAATCATTCCCAGTTCAACCACATCGGAGAGTACAGGAACCAGAAAAAGGAGCAGCGGGATGGAGACCATCCAGAAGATAAAGTGCGAGACAAAATGCATCATCGTGGAGAGTAATACGGAAGATGTAGCCTTCTGTATTCCCAGTGTTTGCTGCAGCTCAATAATTTTGTATGGTTCGCCACCCATCAGCCCGAAAGGGGTGATGTAATTGATGGCAAAACCACTGATAACCAGTTTAAAGAGTCGAAAGAAACTAACTCTCTTCGCTTCCGAACTACCGTCCTGAATGATGATATTAAAGGAGTAAGCGTTAATAAGATAGACTATTACCCAGAGTCCGATGATGGGCACAAACCACCAGCCGGTCTGCTTTATATCCCGTAAAATATTATCAATCCCGGTTTTATATACCATTATCCCGAGAGCAAGCGCACCGAGAAGAAAAAATATATTCTGAGCTATTTTCGCTTTTTTTGCCATAAAGGGGATGCTAGCGTAACAATTGGCCTGAAACAATCAGTTTCAGGCCACAAAATTAAGATTTTTTTAATTAAAAAAAAGAGGAAACAAGCAGTTATTTCCTGAAAGGAGGTTTAATAACCCTGGCTTTCAGTTTTTTGTTACGCACCATGATGAAAATTTCACTGTCTGTTTTCGCATATTCCGGTTTCAGGTAGCCCATACCGATTCCAATTTTTAGCACGGGAGAGATGGTGCCCGAGGTAACATTACCTATCGTTTCGCCGGCTGCATTCACAATCTCATAACCATGACGCGGAATACCTCTGTCTGTCAGCTCGAAACAAGAGAGCTTCCTGGAGACTCCCTCAGCCTTCTCTTTTTCCAGCAGCTCCCGACCAACAAAGGGTTTGTTATCGGCGAATTTCATGATCCAGCCGAGACCGGCCTGCAAAGGGGTGGTTGTGTCATCCAGATCATTTCCATAGAGACAGAACCCCATCTCCAGACGCAGTGTATCGCGTGCTCCCAGTCCGATTGGTTTTATTCCAAACGGTTGGCCTGCTTTAAACAGCGCATCCCATATTTTCAGACCCTGTTCAGGATAAAAATAGAGTTCAAAACCACCTGCACCAGTATACCCTGTATTGGAGATAATCACATTCTCCACTCCGGCAAATGTTCCGGTAACAAAAGAATAGTAAGGTATGGACGAGAGCTCCTCCCCTGTCAGTCCCTGGAGCGCCTCTAATGCTTTCGGTCCCTGCACGGCTAGTTGTGCCATATGAGCGGAAGCGTTCTCCAAATCGGCCCCCATAACGTTGTGCTGCAGGCACCATTCCCAGTCCTTCTCAATATTCGCGGCGTTGACTACAAGCAGATATTTTTCAGGTTCAAAATGGTATACAATGAAATCATCCACAATCCCGCCATTTTCATTCACAAAACAGCTGTAATGTGCCTTCCCCGGCTGGAGCTTCGAAGCATCGTTGCTGGTCACACGCTGCAGGAATTCGAGCGCTTTGGGTCCTTTCACCCAGAACTCACCCATATGCGATACATCAAAAACACCTACCGCATTCACAACAGTCAGATGTTCATCAATGATACCGGTATACTCTATGGGCATGTTATACCCGGCAAATTCGTGCATTTTTGCTCCGAGAGCAATATGCAGGTCAGTAAAAGGGGTTTTTTTCATATTTATTTTCGATAAAACAGGTTATGCTTCTTTGGCAACCAGCTCAGCTATTTTCACGATCACCTCCGACGCTTTCTTCAGTGAGGGGACAGGCAGAAATTCATATCTGCCATGGAAGTTCATTCCTCCCGCGAAAATATTGGGGCATGAAAGTCCCATAAACGACAAGCGGGCACCGTCGGTACCTCCGCGAATAGGTTTGATGTTCGGTTTCACACCCACCTCCTCCATCGCACGAAATGCGTAATCGATAATATGCTTCTCCGGTTCTACTTTTTCTTTCATGTTATAATATTGATCTTTTATCTCCAGCTTGAGACGATTGTCATATTTCTCGTTCAGCTGCTCCACCGAGTGCTCCATCAACAGCTTGCGTTCTTCGAACTTCTCTCTGTTGTGATCACGAATGATAAACGATATTTTCGCTTCATCCACCGATCCGTTCAATGAGATCAGATGAAAAAAACCTTCATACCCTTCGGTCGTTTCAGGTCGTTCATCTTCGGGAAGCAGCTGAATCAATTCGTTGGCTACATGAAGAGCATTGATCATTTTGTTCTTCGCGTAGCCGGGATGCACGTTTCGTCCCTGGATCTCAATCTTGGCGGAGGCGGCATTGAAATTTTCATATTCCAGCTCCCCCACTTCACTTCCATCCATTGTATATGCCCACTTTGCACCGAATTTGGGCACATCGAACTTATCGGCTCCGCGACCGATCTCTTCATCAGGAGTAAAGCCTATACGTATCTTTCCGTGCTCTATTTCCGGATGCTCCATAAGATATTGCATGGCTGTCATAATCTCTGCTATACCGGCTTTGTCATCAGCACCCAGAAGCGTGGTGCCATCTGTAACGATAAGGTCTTCCCCTACATGATCGAGCAACTCCGGAAAATCGGTCGTTGACATGATCACCTTCCCGGCTTCGTTCAGCAGGATATCTTTCCCGTCATACGCCTTCACTATACGCGGGTTCACTTTCTCACCGCTCATATCGGGACTGGTGTCGAAATGCGCGATAAATCCGATCACAGGCACATCTTTCTTCGTGTTTGCCGGTAATGTGGCCATCATATAACAATTGTTGTCGAGACTCACATCGCTCAATCCCATCTCCAGACCCTCTTTTTCCACCTCTTTGGCCAGATTGAACTGCTTCTGCGTACTGGGAGTCTGCGTGCTGTTCTCGTCCGACTGTGTATCAATACGGGCGTATTTAATAAATCGATCTACGATATCCATGATTATACTGTTTTGATTTGTTTTTTCTTAGTTAAAGCGATGTTATGCTTACAAAGATAAAAAAATGGCTTGAATAGTAAAAATCAATTTCATCATTTTGTATCTTGAAAAAAATCCTTATCTTTGCAGCAGGGTAAGTCCTATACGGTCAGCTCCCATTGAATCCCCCAGGTCTTGATCGAAGCAAGGGTATTTGGTTGTAGCGACGCGATATAGTAAGCTTACCCTTTTTTTATGAAACAATAAACCCCTTCCGCCCGAAAGAGCAAAAGGGGTTTTTCTGTTTGGCAGAAAATGGATTAAGCAAGTTTCGGCAATAACTTTGCATCTACTGAATATTTACCGGCACCAATCAATATTGAAGCGGCAAAAATGATCAGCAGGTCAAGCGCGTGACCAAAAACCATAAAGTCATCACCGGCGGCCAGATGTGTTGACAGGGCAACCACCATCGTTCCGGTCAGCATGATCGCAGCAGGGCGGAAAAAGAGCCCCAGGGCAAAAAGGATTCCTCCTACCGACTCCGCCGTTGCAGCCAGGAATCCCCAAAATGCAGGGGCAAAATCGATTCCGAAAATAGACATGCTGCTACCAATATAAGTCCATGTTTCCACACCACCCATTATTTTGGGTAATCCATGCAGGAAAATTGAAATCCCTATACCTGCTCTAAGAATGAGCCAACCAATGTGTAATAAATCTTCTTTGCGTTTCATATGATTATATAACTTTTGAATTAATGTTACATCTTGTGCAGTTAACCCAAAACTAGATTGAATTGTTTATATTTGTACCATCAATAAAGTCGATATGTCAACAATTGCCCCCTTCGCAAAACCTATATACGTGATGCTTAAGCCGGTAGGCTCTAAATGTAATCTGGATTGCGATTACTGTTATTATCTGGAAAAAGCGAATCTATTCCCCAAAAAAAACAATCAGGTGATGAGTGAGGAGCTCCTCGAGAGATTCATCCGACAGTATATTGAATCTCAAACTATGCCTCAGGTAATGTTCACATGGCATGGGGGAGAGCCACTGATGCGTCCCATCTCTTTCTATAAAAAAGCGGTGGAGCTGCAAAAGAGATATGCCGGAGGAAGAGAGATAGATAATTCCATACAGACAAACGGCACCCTGCTTACCGATGAATGGTGTGCTTTCTTCAAAGAGAACAATTTCCTTGTGGGGATATCTGTCGATGGTCCTCAGGATTTTCACGATGAATATCGCCGCGACAAGATGGGCAGACCTTCATTTCACCGGGTAATGAAGGGAATCGAGCTGTTGAAAAAACATGAAGTGGAGTTCAACTGCCTGGCAGTGGTAAACGACTACAACGTGGATTACCCGCTGGAGTTTTATCGTTTTTTCAAGGAGATCGGATGCAGGTTCGTGCAGTTCACTCCCATTGTGGAGCGTATCCGCAAGCAGGGCTCACCGCTGAAACTGGCTTCTGCCCGTGAGGAAGAGAGTGAGGTGGAGCTTGCACCTTTCACTGTACACGCAGGAAAATGGGGCAATTTCCTGTGTGTTGTTTTTGATGAATGGATCAAAGAAGATGTGGGGGAAATATTTATTCAGCTGTTTGACGCCACCCTCGCGAACTGGATGGGGGTACAGCCCGGCGTCTGTACCATGGCAAAAACATGCGGTCATGCCGGCGTGATGGAGTTCAATGGCGATGTCTATTCGTGCGATCATTTTGTTTTTCCTGAATATCGACTGGGGAATATATACACCACTCCGCTGACCTCAATGATGTACTCACAGGAACAGCTGAAGTTCGGCAACGATAAATTCGATACGCTGCCACAACAGTGCAGGGAGTGCGACATGCTCTTCACCTGCTACGGAGAGTGCCCCAAAAACAGGTTTATCAAAGATAAATATGGCAACAGTGGATTAAATTATCTATGTAAAGGGTATTATAAATATTATCATCATGTGGCACCCTACATGGATTTCATGAAAAAAGAGCTCCTGGCTGAGCGGCCTCCGGCAAATGTGATGCGCTGGGCAAGAGAACAAAAAGCAAAAAGGAGATAGGCGCACGACAAAAAAAACCGAACCACTTGCGTGATTCGGTTTTTTGTCTGTTACAGCTTATCTGTTAGTTATCTCCCTGACGGGCTGAATAACTTATCTTTAATGCATAAGCTTGTCTAAGTGCTTGTTTTACATCAGTGATGTACTGCATACGCGTTTCATCGTCTGCCTTGATAGAGACAGTCATCAGCGGTTGGTCAGCTTCATTCATACTTGCTTTTTCCTGTGCAATATAATCCTGAATCTCTGAAATTTGTGCAAACCGGTCGTTCAACTGCATCTGCGTACCTGTACCCAGTCTGGCATCCATTGGGGGACCAATATTGATATAAGTCACCAATGATTTCTTCTCGAGCTTCTGCACTTCTGAAGCGGTGGGTAATTTCATTTTCACCATCAATGTCTCCGAACGCATCGTTGTGGTAACCATAAAGAAAAACAGTATAGCGAACACAATATCGGGCATTGATGACGAGTTTAATGCAGGCATCTCTTTCTTGCCAGCCTTGTTAAATTTTCCCATACTTATTGTCCTCCGTAATTTTTAGGTTCGGCCTCTGAAATACGTTGCGGATAGAGATCGTTGATTTGACTCTTTTGGTCTTCCGTCAACTCTTCATAAGAGGTGTTGAAATATTTCCTTGCCCCTTCCTCTCTTAACTCGTTATATGCCCTCACCACTTCATTCTGTACTGCAATGTACGTTTTGTAACTGGTGGTTGCATCATTCTGTATAGATACGACGTGTTGGGAGGTGACCGGTACAATACCTATCGGAGCTCCGAAATCTTCCTCCGTTAATAGGGGAAGCTCAGCACTGTTAGACATGTTCAGGACAAACTCCTTCACTTTATCTTTCAAAGGAACCTTGCCTCCACTTCCGCGTAACTCCTCTGCCGTTGCGTACCACTCACTCCCCTGCTGGCTCTGGGCCATAGTCTCGTTTTGGGCATTCACCAGCACTATCAGCAGGTTTCTGCGCTGTACATCCACAGAGGTTTCTTCCTCAGACTGTGGTGGTGGCGGCAGACGACGTGCCAATCCGGAATCGACGTCCATATTCGATACAAGCAAGAAGAAAGTCAGCAACAGGAAAGAAATGTCAGCCATTGAATTAGCATTGAGTGCCGGAACTTTTCTTTTATTAGCCATAAAATAAACCTTTCTTTAATTTGATCATTGATTGAGTCGGTTAACCTTTTCTTTTGAAAAGGGGCAACACAATAATTGCAAGAAATGTAAGTACGAGCATGACATATGAGCTGAAGAGCCACATATCTGTTATCTTCAATGTTTTCGGCTGGTTATCGGCACCATCATATCCGGGGATGTTCAACAGTGTACCATCACCTGCAAGAAAGGTAACCACCAATAACGCAACCAGTGCCAGTATAACGAGTAAACCACTCATCGCCTTTTTCGGCGCATTTTTCAATTGCTTTAAAAATGATACCAATGCGAAAATGACCAACACAGCTATAGTGATCACCAACAGAGTATAAGCCCAGTACAAAACAATATCTGTGAATTTAGGCTGACTCATGTCGGCAACAATCTTCTCCTGTGCCGGTACCTGACCTCCAAGATAGAACAACGCCATCACTGCCAGAGATATAATCACACCAATGATGAGAGTCATTTTTGAGGTTCTGTGTATTTTTGTTACAGCCATAATTATTACAAGTTTTTGTATTTAACGTTATATTTAATTACCTGATCCAGAAAAGTAATGGATGCATCTTCCATCTTATTGAGGATACCTTCCATTTTGGTGAGGATATAGTTATAAATCACCTGAAGGATCAGGGCAACGATCAAACCACCAACGGTTGTGATCAAAGCCACTTTCATACCGCCGGCAACAATCGTCGGGCTCATATCACCTGCTCTTTGGATATCATCGAAAGCCTGCACCATACCAATTACCGTACCCAAGAATCCGAGTGAAGGAGCCAGTGCGATAAAGAGGGTGATCCATGAAAGATTTCTCTCAAGCAAACCGGATTGTACACCGCCATAAGATACAATAGAACGTTCTACAACATCTGCACCCTGATCTAGACGAAGAAGACCCTGATAGACAATGGAAGCAACGGGGCCTCTTGTATTACGAGCTACATCTTTAGCAGCTTCTACATCGCCTCTGTCGAGTACATCACCTATTTTTACCAGGAAAGGTTTCGGATCTACATCAGCTAAACTCAGGTAGATAATTCTTTCGAGACTGAAAGCCAGACCAAGGATCAGAGCGATGGCAATTAAGCTCATGAAGCTTGCTCCACCCTCAATAAATTTAGTCTTAAGTGCCTGGTGAAATCCTCCGTTTGTTGTTTCTTGAACAGCTGCGCTTTCTGTTTCAACAGGGGCGGAGGCAACTTGTTCTGTTTGTTCAGCGGGAGTGGTCTCTTGAGCTAAAAGAACCGATGACAATCCTACAGACATCATTCCGAAGATTGCTAAAATTGCAAATAACTTTTTCATTGTGTGTTCAATTTTGTTGATTAATGATCTTTAATTGTTTGTTGTATTAATAATTGATTTTGAGTCTACTATCTTAAACGGTGAATTTGACTTTTTTCTTTACATAAAAGCGGAGAGAGCGGGATTCGAACCCGCGATACACTTTTGGCGTATACACGCTTTCCAGGCGTGCCTCATCAACCACTCGAGCACCTCTCCAAACGGACTCTTCCCAAAAACGGGTGCAAATTACAAAAAATATTCTTATTTGCGTTCCATTCGGGAGGCAAAATTACTGAATTTATCGATTATATACTACATCAATGACAATTTATTTTAATTATATGAAATTTACTCCCACATTCCTCTGACAAGAACAACAACCTCAGATTACTATATTGAATAATTCAATTGCATTACTGCTTGTCCGCTGTGCAACAAATTCTTCACTCTCCTGCCATATCTCTGCCATTTTCTTTAGAATAAAAGAGAGATAGGCCGATTCGTTCCTTTTACCTCTATAGGGTACAGGAGCAAGCCAGGGCGAATCTGTTTCAAGGATGACCCTCTCTCTCGGACAATGGATCAGTGTTTCAGTGAGACCGGAGTTCTTGAAGGTCACCACACCGTTGATACCCACCCGAAAGTTTTTCAATTGTAATATTGTATCCAGCTCCTCTTTCGAGCCTCCAAAACTATGGAAAACCCCTCTCAATGCCTCCTCTCCTACTCTTTTAATACTTTTCACCACCTCCTCCGTCGCATTCCTGAAATGGATCACCACAGGCAGATCTTTCTCGATACTCCATTTCAGTTGTTCCTCAAAGGCATCTATCTGTTCTTCACGTAACGATTGTTTCCAATAGAGATCTATCCCAATCTCGCCTACTGCAACGTAAGTGTTCATGTTGATTTCCTGATGGATCAAGTAGAGTTGTTTTTTCCACTCTTTGGTCACACTGGTAGGATGAAGTCCCATCATGGGCAGGAAGAAATCGGGAAAATGAGCCATTGCCGCCTTTAATTCAGCAATGGTTGTCTCATCGATATTGGGCAGCAATACCTTTTCCACACCGGCCTCCCTGGCACGCGACACTACATCTTCTAAATCGCCGTGAAAATCTTTCGCAAACAGATGAGCATGCGTATCTATGATATTCATTCTACACTCTCTCCCTTTCTGTAATAGTAGACAACGCCATACTGCCGGTTCTTATTCAGACGTTGTTCAACAGGCAGATTTATGTTATATTTTTCCACCTCTTCCCAGATATCAAAAATCACTTTATCCACAATCTCCCGGTAATCGGCTACCTCATTTAATACACGTGTCGTTGCTTTCTGATGTAACTTTTGTGTCTGATACCCATCTTTGAAAAGTGAGAACATCACTTTTACCTTGGCAATGGATGGATTATAAATGGGCACTCCTCCTTGCGAAGTACGTACATTCTCTCCCTCAATGATCTTTTCACCCCATTCCAGCAACTGCTCACTGGAGGTTAAATCGGGCAGGATCATATTGGCTCCTTCCAGGCCGTAAAGTGTCAGATGTGCTTCTTTTATTTCGGCACGCATCACTGATAGATACAATACCTGCACAAAATGAGAGAGATACATCCGTGCGTTTTTCACTTTTCCGAGAAAATATTTATTCGCCTTCACCTGTGTATCATACATTTGCTGATAACGGAGACAAAGGCGTTCGAAATGATCCAACACATTTTTCGCTTCTGTTAAGAGATTGAGAGAAATGGATAACTCCTGGAAATCCGTTTCCTCTGCTTTTTCCACAGCTATTTTCAATGCTTTAATGCGGGCATTATCTGTATTTGGTAATCTGCGATA
The DNA here is from genome assembly GCA_016649795.1 of Proteiniphilum sp. GTDB lineage: Bacteria > Bacteroidota > Bacteroidia > Bacteroidales > Dysgonomonadaceae > Proteiniphilum. The sequence continues at coordinate 12,119 of JAENWZ010000024.1, forward strand.
GGGCATGGGCTTCTTTAAACGAAAGTTACTTTTCTCTGTACATTAGATTCTCAGACAGCTCAATCAGATCTTTTTTACGGTCATCCGATACATTGATTGATGAAAGACAATCCAATGATGCAAGGTAATACTTTTCTATGAGATTCTCAGAAATAGATTTCAAATTTAAATCATCGTAAACATTTTTAACAAACTTAATTTTCGCTTCCGGGTCAAATTGGGTGACTGACAGCCATATATCTATTTCTTTTCTTTGGGTTGCATTTGCGTTTTTTAAAGCTTTAATCAACAGGTAAGTCTTTTTATTGGACAATATATCGCCTCCGATTTTTTTCCCGAAGGTTTTCGGATCACCATAAACGTCCAGCAAATCATCTTTTAACTGAAAAGCCAGTCCGATATTGATGCCATACCGGTATAGAGCATCTGCATCCTGTGGCGAAGCGTTTGCCAAAAGAGCCCCTATTTTCAACGCACAACCAATGAGAACAGCAGTTTTCAGCCGGATCATTTCGATATATTCTGTTTCAGAGACATCCATGCGTTGCTCGAAATCCATGTCATATTGTTGCCCTTTGCATATCTCCATTGCCGTTGTGGAAAAAATGTGCAAAATATCAGGGAGGAGTTCCGTGGGTACCTTAGCGATGTACCTGTAGGCCTCAATCACCATGGCGTCACCGGAAAGAATCGCGCTATTGGCGTTCCATTTATGGTGAACAGTAGGGTTTCCGCGTCTCATATCTGCCTTGTCCATCAGATCATCATGCAAAAGAGAGAAATTGTGGAATATCTCTATAGCCAACGCAGGGTTGACAGCCATCTCCGGCTCTTTCCCGAAAAGATCTACAGCCATAAAGGTTAACAGGGGCCTGAGTCTTTTACCTCCAAGTGACAGAATATACCTGGCAGGATCGAACAATGTCAGGGGTTGCTCTTCCAGCAGCACATGCTCTAAGGCTTCTCCTATTCTTTTTTCAAAAAGCGTTACTTTACTGGTCATGGGTAACGGTATTGATATTGGGTAATGATACAGAAACAGGTCTGTATTGAGTGAAAAAGCTGCTTTTGGGTTACAAAAGCAGCTTTTTATGCATTTCTTTAAAAAATCAGTTTTGCAAGCGGAATACTACCGGCAATGTAAAGCGAACACGTACTGCCTGTCCACGTTGCTTACCCGGTGTCCAGCGAGGCATCTGCTTAATAACGCGCATAGCTTCCCGGTCGAGCGAGGGGTCTACTCCACGTACAACCTGTACATCCGTGATGCTTCCGTCTTTCTCTACCACGAAGTTACAAATAACCCTACCCTGGATACCGTTTTCCTGTGCAATCACGGGATACTTGATATTGTCACCCAGGAATTTCATCATGGCTGTGTTTCCTCCGGGAAATTCGGGTTGGTTTTCCACAACGACGAAGATTTCGTCAGTCACCTCTTCCTGTTTGGGCTTTGGTGGTGGGGGCGGGACATAAGCTTGCAACTGTCGTTGAGACTGATCATCCTCGACCTGTATATCCAGTGTTGTCTCCACTTCTTCTTCTACCACTTCAATGATCTCGGGTGTTTCCGGCTCCGGTGGTGGAGGGGGAGGAGGAGGAATTGGGTCCCGACGAGTAATCTCAATTTCTTCTTCGGCCAAAACATCCTGAACCAGAATATTCGCGTCCAGTTTTGATGTTTGGGTCGACCATTCAAAAGCGAAGAAAAGAAGCGATATTCCAAGCACAAACCCCATCAGGATATATGTGCCTTTATGCACTTCCAAATTCGCTTTTGGCGATTTTTTCACTTCATCTTTGTCCATCTTGAATAATTTTTATCAACTGCTTGTTTGTTCAATTCTGCTTATAATACAAAAATAGGTATTTTTTTTGTATCGCATTCAATTTTCTGAAGAAAATTCTCGAAATTAGATTATTTAATACTCCCATCTATTCAATATGAATAATTTAACATCATCTTACATGAAAGAGAGGTGGAGTCTCATTTAACCTTATAGATATCTTTCAGATTTCTTCCGTATCCATCGTAATCCAACCCATAACCCACGATAAAGTCGTTGGGAATTTCGAGTGCGATATAATCAAGGTGAAGCTTCTGCTTCAACGCTGCAGGTTTAAAGAGTAATGTAGCAATCTTAATTTCTTCCGGTTCATGCTTTTCAAGTTCTTTCAGAAGTGAGACCATAGTGTTACCGCTGTCCACGATATCTTCCACAATCACAACAGAGCGTCCCTTGATGCTTTCATTCAGCCCGAGGACCTCCTGCACCCTGTTCGTTGTAGCTGTTCCATGGTAGGAAGCAAGACGCACGAATGTGATCTCACTTGCGATGGAAACCTCTTTCATCAGCTCTCCGGCAAACATAAAAGCTCCGTTCAACACAGCTAGGAAAATAGGGTTTTTCCCTGCAAGCTCTGAATTCATTTGTTCTGCAACGCGTTTAATACCCTGTTCAATTACTTCTTGTTCAATGAACAGTTCAAACTGCTTCTCTTTGATAGTGATCACTTCTTTCACGATTCTGGAATTTTAGAACGCCAAAATTACTACTTTTTATGGTTTATCGGTAATGAATCTGTCTTTTTTGCAGGGTTAACGCATAAAAGTTCCAAAAAAATATAGGTTATCAACAATTTACGCAACTGACTGTTAATAACTTAGCTTGTATATTGTTGAAATAAAGTTGAATCCACTCCGAAAAGTGATTTATTATTTAGTTGATTAATAATCTGGTATTTACTTGTAAATTTCAATTGTTTTATGTATCTTGTAAGCAAATCTAAAAGAGGATCAAATGTTTAAGAAATCATCAGAATCGAGCCAATTGAACATATTCACATCGCCTAAGACTTTGTTTTCCGGCAATTCACAAAAGATGTACGAAGATGAGCATGCCTGGCA
>JAENWZ010000055.1 GCA_016649795.1 Proteiniphilum sp.
AATCACCCGACCCGCCGATACCGTTCATCATCCTGGTACCGTTCACGTGTGTAGAGTTCACACTACCGAAGATATCCACCTCTATGGCTGTATTCAGGGCGATAATACCCAGGCGTCGTGCGATACCGGGGTTATTGGAGATCTCGGAGGGACGCAGCACAAGCTTGTTTTTAAAGAAGTCAAGATCGTTGTAAAACTTGTTTAGCACCTCGTTGCTCACTGTAAGTGAACATCCGCTGGCGAACGAGATATTGCCTTGCTGCATCATATCGATCACGGCGTCCTGGATCACCTCCGTGAACACCTCGAAACGGGGAATATGGGGGTTGCTGCCCATAGATGCCAACACCGCGTTGGCAATATTTCCCACACCCGACTGGATAGGCAGAAAATGAGCCGGGATGCGTCCGGCTTTCATCTCCGAGACGAAGAAGTCAGCCACATTGTGCCCGATCCGCACTGTCACATCGTCGAGGGGTGCAAAACCACCTCCTTCACTCTCACTGTCTGTTTCAACCACAAATATTTTTGCGGGGTTCACCTTCACATATTCCAGTCCCACCCTGTGCTGTACCTCGAAAATGGGTATCTCGCGACGCTTGGGAGGATTCTGTAGCTCATACAGGTCATGAAGACCCCTCACTTTTACAGGTACTTTTTTATTCAGCTCCACAATCACGATATCTGCCATTCTGCAGATGGTGGGCGTAATACCCACACCTGTGGTGGGTACAATCTCACCACTCTCGGTTATATCACACGCCTCCACTATGGCAATATTTATTTTGCCGAGGAAGCCGTAACGTATCTCCTGAGCCAACTGAGAGAGATGCAGGTCGAAAAAGTCAAACTCTCCCTCGTTGAGTGCTAACCGCATATCCTTGTTGGTTTGGTACGGTGTACGAAATTTTATCGCCTTGGCCCGGGTGAGCGCACCATCGATGGAATCACCGGTGGAAGCACCCGTCAGTATGCCAATCTTAAACGGATTACCTTTGGCATGCTCTGTCTCTGCCCTTTTGGCAATCTCTACCGGCACCACTTTCGGGCATCCGGCATGGGTAAAACCGCTGAAGCCTACGTTGTCGTCATTTTTCACAAGAGCGGCAGCCTCTTCAGCGCTAATAAATTTTAAAGCCATATAAATTGTTAATTTTTTTTATGTGTGTGCGATGATTGATAATTGCACTATTCAATACTTGCGTTGTATAATTTCTCCGTAAATCAAGCCCTTCTTCAGCTCCTCCATACCACCCTCACCCAACAAATCAGCGACAAGAGGATGCAGTGTGGAACTCTTTTGAACGGCTGAGACCTTTTTATTAAAAACATCGGAGGAGTCAGTATCTTGTGCAAATGAGGAATCTGCATCAAATACAAAAATGGAGTCTTTCAGTGATGATTCTTTCTTGAAGTCGGTCACCAGATCCATCGAGGATTGGAATTTTGTATGCACATCTTTTCCGGAATAGGCAGCCGGGACAGCAGGTGGTGGTGTGGTTTTTTCCTTGTTCATCCTGTTTCTCTGACGCTCCATCTTCTGAAAAAAAGTCTCATCAATCTCTTCCTGAACAGGTGTCGAATTCCCGCCGCTCACTTTTTTCTGCTTATTTTTCTTCTTCCTGAAATCATTAAAAAATCCCAATATCATGAAAAATACCAGAAGGATAAAATAAATGATATCTCCAAACTCCATAATTTGATTAATTTTGTGACATGACAAAAATAATGATTTTTCGTGAATTAACGGCTATTTGGCGGTATAATAATTTCGGGAGTAACTTCGCAGTCACTCCCGAACATTTAACCAAAACCTTAACTATGAAAAAAATTTATTTTTCCGTTGCAAATATAGGACAAGAAAGATAAAAAAACAACTTTTCTGTCTGATAAATGGGTATTTTAACTTTTTCATGCAGAATTGACCAATCACAGTTGACAAAAAGAAAAGATGAACAGATATAATTCCAAAGAGAAAAAACTTTTTATAGAGACGTACGGATGTCAGATGAATGTGGCTGACACCGAAGTGGTGGCATCCATCATGGAGATGGATGGCTACAGTCTTACAGAGAGTGACAAAGAAGCAGATGCCATTTTCGTCAATACCTGCTCCATCAGGGATAATGCGGAGCAGAAAGTGCTTCAGCGCCTGGAATACTTTAACTCCCTGAAGAGAAAACGTAAAGGTCACCTCATCGTAGGTGTACTGGGATGTATGGCTGAGCGGGTAAAGGCTGACCTGATCGACAACCACAATGTGGATGTGGTGGTGGGTCCCGATGCCTACCTTGATCTGCCCAACCTGGTGGGGGCTGCTGAACGGGGTGAGAAAGCGATGAACATTGAACTCTCCAGAACAGAGACCTACAAAGATGTGATCCCGCTCAAGATGGAGGGTAGTAATATTTCCGGGTATATCTCCATCATGCGTGGATGTGACAAGTTCTGCACCTACTGCATCGTACCTTTCACCCGCGGACGTGAACGCAGCCGTGAGCCTGAAAGTATCCTCAACGAGTTACGCGACATGCGGGAGAAGGGCTTCAGGGAAGCTATTCTATTGGGACAGAACGTGAACTCATACAGCTATCGGGATGGGGCGATACAAATTGATTTTCATGAACTGCTGGCGATGGTGGCTGAGGAAGCCCCCGGAATGCGTATCCGTTTCACCACCTCTCATCCCTGGGACATGAACGATCATACACTTGAGACGATCGCCAGATACAAAAATCTCTGCAATTACATCCATCTCCCGGTGCAGTCTGGCAGTTCACGTATGTTGAAGCTGATGAACAGAAGATATGACAGGGAGTGGTATATGGAAAGGATTGCTGCCATCAAACAGATCATCCCCGATTGCGGTCTCTCAACCGATATCATGTGCGGTTTTCATTCTGAAACGGAAGAGGATCATCAGGAAACGCTTTCACTGATGCGTGAAGTGGGGTTCGACTCGGCATTTATGTTCAAATATTCGGAACGTCCCGGGACCTATGCGGCAAAGAAGCTGGAAGATGATGTGCCGGAAGAGATCAAGAACAGACGACTGCAGGAGATCATTCATCTTCAGCAGGAGCTGTCGCATCAAAGCAACGAGAATGATCTGGGGAAGGTGTTCGAGGTACTGGTGGAAGGGTTCTCCAAACGTTCCAGAGAGCAACTCTTCGGTCGTACCGACCAGAACAAGGTACTTATATTCGACAAAAAAAATCATCGTATCGGTGATTTCGTGAAGGCCAGAGTTACCGGTTTCACTTCGGCCACCCTACTGGGTGAATCATTGCCAGCTGAATAACCTCAGGCTATTCACAGGTATATCCTAAACAATTTCGCCCATAAAACGTTTAATTTATTGCAAGAGCCCTTAACCGGATGAAAATGCAGGGCTTCATATGATAAGAATCATCCCGGATTGAAAAAAAACTACTAACATTTAAACGCAAAAATTATGAAATCAGAAGCAAAATTATTATTAGGATTAGGTATTGGAGTAGCTCTTGGAGCAGCTATAGGTTACATTATGGGCACTGACAGAAAAGAAGAGTGGCTGGAACAGGCTAACGAGTTCGCTGATAAGGTAAGATCAAACGTAAAATCTGCCGTATACAAAGGAAAAAGTGAAGTGCATGATCTAAAGGAAGATATTGATGACATCGCTGAAATAGCAAAGAAAGAACTGGCAAAACAATAACGCATCCGCTAACTTACTGAAAAGATGGAAGAAAAAAAAGTAAGTACGTTGTTCGAGGAGATGAGGGATGATGTATCCAACTTCATCACAAGTACGATTGAACTCGGAAAACTGGAAGTGTATGAAAAGATGAGCTTAGGTTCATCGGCAATTACTTACGGGTTAATCATCGCCGGCGTTGTCCTTTTTGCAATGCTGTTCATTTTTTTGACACTCGGGCTTTATTTGGGTGAACTTCTTCAGAGCAGCTGGGCCGGCTTCGGTATTGTGTCAGCATTTGCCCTGTTCTTAGTGCTGATAATGCTGCTTGTAAGGAAGCCTTTTAAGAAAAAAGTGACCAACATGGTTGTACACTTTTTGATGGAGAATGACGATAAGGATGGTAAAATAAGCAGCAAATGAGTACATACAAATTAACACCGATGGAAGAATTACGTTTAGAGAAAAAACGATTGGGTGAGGAACGTGCCATTGCCAGTCGGCGCCTTTCATACCAATTGCAGTATTTGAACGATAATTGGGGGTCGATGCTCACCAAGGGGCTCACCTCATCGGTCAAATCAAAATTTGCCGAAACGATGGATAATTTCTCCAGCGGTTCTTCCTACTCGGTAACACCATTCGTAACAAGAAAAACAAACCCATGGCTGAACTTCGCTATGTCTAATCTGCCACTGCTCAGTTCTGTGACATGGAAATTAACGAAACCGGCCCTTATCGCCTTTGCGGTGAAAAAAGCCACTTCGGTTATATTCGGCAGAAGAAAGAGAAGTATTAAATAGTAGATCTGTGGACGGTACTTACACCGTCCACTTTTGCTATCTTGGCGCAAAGCTGGTTCACCTCCTCGGCACTATGCACGTGCACATTAAATACACCTTCGAAAATACCATCTTTGGAAGAGACATTCACACTCTGAATGTTCACCACCACATCCTCAGCCAGTTTGGCTAAAATACCCCCCAGTATACCCACACGGTCAATCCCTGTGAAAACAATGGATGCCAGAAAGGAGTATTGCCGGTAGTCACCCCAGGCAACAGCAATGATCCGGTCACCAAAATTTGATTTCAGCTTCAACCCTGTCTGACAGGAACGTTTATGTACTTCAACCTCCTCTTTCTCTGTTACATAACCAAACACATCGTCACCTGGCAGCGGACTACAACACGGATAGACGATAAAATTCTTCCGGAAATTGGTTTCTGTGAGCGGGTAAATCTCTTTCCTGTCTACTTTAATCTTCACTGGTTCAGCAGGAACAACGACAGAGTCTGTCTCCTCCTCATCGTCGGCTTTTTTCTGATCGGAGGGTGACTTTATTATTGCACTCATTGCCTGTTTCACATACCGCACAAACAAATTATCCTGCTTCTGTGGTTCAGCCTTCAACTTAACGAAAGTCTCCTTGTCTGCCGGCAACTGCACTTCGTTGTTACCAATCAGAAAGTAGAGATCTTCTTTATTTTCGGCCTTGTATGAATGAAGTATTTTATTGAACAGGGTGTTATCGATCGGTTCGTTATCAAACAACAGATCGAGCATATTCTTCCCTTTCTCTGCGATGCGCCGCCGCTGACGTCGTATCGATGCCTCTATCTTGGTTCTCGCTTTGGCAGTGGTGACAAAATTAATCCATTCCGGCTGTGGATAGACCGACTGGGAGGTGAGAATCTCTATCTGATCACCGCTGTGCAGCTTCTGGCTGAGCGGTGCCAGCGTGTGATTCACCTTTGCACCCAGGCAATGGTCTCCAATCCGGGTGTGGATAGAATAGGCGAAATCGAGTGCTGTAGCACCCTGCGGCAACGTACGTATATCCCCTTTGGGGGTAAATACAAATATCTCTGAAGAGAAAAGATTCATCTTCACCGTATCCAGAAAATCGATAGCGTTGGGATTCGGGTTGGAGAGTATCTCCTGGATAGTCTTCAGCCACTTATCCAGTTCATTGTCTTCCTCTATCCTGTTCTCCTTGTATTTCCAGTGAGCAGCAAACCCCTTCTCGGCAATATCATCCATACGACGGCTGCGGATCTGGATTTCAATCCATTTACCGTCAGGTCCCATCACCGTAAGGTGCAGTGCCTGGTAACCGTTGGTTTTGGGGTGGCTCACCCAGTCGCGTATACGATCGGGACGAAGCTTGTAGATATCAGTGATGGCCGAATAGATGTCCCAGCACTGTTTCTTCTCATCCATCCCGGGAAAGACCTCGAAAATAATACGCACGGCAAACAGGTCGTACACCTCACTAAACTCAATGCCTTTTAATTGCATCTTGTTCCAGATGGAGAAGATCGATTTTACGCGCGCCCGCATCTCATACTCGATATTCATCTTATCGAGAGCCTTGACAAGCGGCACGGCGAAATATTCGTATATCTTGTTTCTTTCCGGAGCGGTCTCTTCAATTCTACCTGAGAGATCGGTGAATACCTCCGGATGTTCATATTTAAAACAGAGCTCTTCCAGCTCCGTCTTAATGGCAAACAGACCCAGGCGATGTGCCAGCGGTGCGTAGATGTATAACGTCTCACCGGTAATCTTGAACTGCTTGGTAGGGCTCATGGAAGAGAGGGTGCGCATGTTGTGCAATCTGTCGGCAATTTTAATCAGGATCACCCTGATATCATCCGACATGGTGAGCAGCAGTTTGCGGAAATTCTCTGCCTGTGCCGACACATTCTCTCCGAACATACCACTAGATATCTTCGTCAACCCATCCACAATCACCGCGATCTTATCGCCAAACAGCGCACGGATATCTTCAGTGGAATATTCGGTATCTTCTACTACATCGTGCAGCAACGAGGCTGAAATAGAGGTTGACCCCAACCCCATCTCTTTAGAGACAATGCGGGCTACAGAAAGCGGATGTATGATGTAGGGTTCACCCGAACGACGACGCGCCCCTTTGTGTGCCTCCTTCGCCATATTGAAAGCCCTGGTGATGATATCCACTTTCCGCCGGTGATTGGAGTTCAGGTAGTCATTCAGAAGACCTTGAAACTCCTCTTCAATCATTTGATCTTCAGCAATCAATTTCTCTTCGTCGTTCATATACCTTAAGACCCTTTTTCTGTTCGTGCGTTTATAATCTAACGAAAATACGAATAAATCCAGAGAAAAAATCAAAATGAGATAAATTTTTACGTTGAAGAGCCACTTTTGAACAAAAACATACTATCTTTGTTTCATCAATCAACAGGGGTGCCCGATATAACGGGCTGAGATCATACCCAAATCACCTGATCCGGATAATGCCGGCGGAGGGAATAGAAAGCAGCTCACCTAAGGGTGACTCTTCAGGTATACATCTTATTTAAATCCCCTTTTTTATTTCACTAACCATCGATGAACAACGCCATTGGCATTGTTCATCCTAAAAATTACGTAAATGAAAAAGGCTTTTTTATGGCTGACGATCACGTTGGCATTCGGTTATCAAGTAAGCGCACAGGGTGCGCCGAGGACACAGCGTACACAAGGTACACAAAGCAGGCAAGTTACCCAAAGCAGACAGGGTACACAAGTAACGCAGACAGACAGTCTGGAATTTATTCAGTTGGAAGAGGTGATTGTTTCAGGTACGCGGGCGGGTCTCCATACGCCGGTATCCTACACCAATATCACCTCTTCAGATATTAAAAAACAAAATGCAGGACGGAATATCCCGGCCATTCTGCAAACCACTCCATCACTGGTATCATTCACGGAGGATGGTCTGGGTGTGGGTAACACCTATTTCAGAATCCGTGGTACGGATGCCACACGCATCAATGTCACCCTCAACGGGATGCCACTGAACAACCCCGAAAGCCAGGAGGTCTACTGGGTGAACCTGCCCGACCTCTCCAACTCGCTGCAAAGCATCCAGATTCAGCGCGGTGTGGGCACATCCACCAACGGCTCGGGAGCTTTCGGCGCCAGCATCTCCCTGAAGAGTGCAGGAGCCCGGTCAGAGGCCTACGGAGAGGCCTCCACGGCAGTGGGCAGCTACGGCACTTTCTCCTCGAACATTGCAGCGGGTACGGGGATCATGCAGAACGGACTTTCGTTCGATGCCCGTTTCTCGCGGGTGCTGGGCAACGGGTATGTGCGCAACGGTACTGTGGACCACACCAACCTCTATGCCATACTGTCACACTACACCGATAAACAGCTTCTCCGACTGAGCTACCTGAAAGGTATTCAGCATACAGGCATCACCTGGGAGGGTGTATCGGAAGAGCAGATGAACGATGAAGAGTACGGGCGTCGTTACAACCCGGCAGGTGAATATTATGATGATGAAGGCAACCGTCTTTATTACGGAAACGAGACCGATAACTATTACTCCGATATCCTCCAGCTTACGTTCACCAGGGAACTGACACGTTATCTGTCCCTAAACGCGGGCATCAGCTACAACCATGGATACGGCTACTACGAAAACTACCGTTATAACCGGAAGTACAGCGACTTCGGACTGGAGCCACAGACCATTGATGAGGAGACCTACAGCCGGACCGATTTCATTCGCCGCAAGTTGATGGAGAACGATTTCTATGTGGCCAATGTCGGCTTCGATTTTACCAGGAATGCGCTGAAGCTCACCTTCGGAGGGTTATACAGCTTCTACGACGGTGATCATTTCGGCAATCTGCCCTGGATAAAACATACACAAAGCATTCCGGCGGACTACGAATGGTACCGCAACGTGGGTGAAAAGTCGGAAGTAAGTCTCTTCACCAAAGCGGAGTACCAGCTGAATGTGAAGCTCTCCCTTTTCGGTGATCTGCAGTATCGTCATGTGGGTTACCGTTTCAGCGGCATGGACGATGACCTGATGGATCTGACGGGGAATTTCAACTACAACTTCTTCAACCCCAAGGCAGGCCTGTTCTATCAGCTGAACGAAAAAAACAGCCTCTATGCCTCCGCGGCTGTGGGACAGCGGGAGCCACTGCGTGCCGATCTGAAGGATGGGATCAAAGGGGGAGCCGTGAACAGCATCAAGCCGGAGAGGATGATCGATTACGAGCTGGGGTACCGTTACAGCAACAACGGCACACAACTGGGTGCCAACTTCTATTTTATGGATTACAACAACCAGATGGTGCAGACGGGTAAGCTGACTGATATTGGCTACAAGCTGATGGAGAACGTGAAAGAGAGCTACCGTGCCGGTATTGAGCTGGAGGCATCGGTTCCTTTATGGGAGGAGAAGGTACGGGTAGATGCCAATGCTACCTTTAGCCGGAACAGGATCCGCAATTACACCGCCTGGTTCGATCAGTACGACAACCAGGAGAACTATGCATGGCAAGGACAGATTTCAAAAGAGTATGGTTCTACAAACATCTCCTATTCACCCGATATTATCAGTGCCGTGGGTCTTACCTGGCAGCCTGTCTCCCCCTTCTATCTGAATCTGCTGGGCAAATATGTGAGTAAGCAGTTTATGGACAACACCTCCGATGATGCCAAATCGATTGATGCCTATTTCGTGAGCAACCTCTCCGCCGGATACACCTTCCGGAAGACCCGCCTGGGAGAGATCAACCTGCAGCTGTTCGTGAACAACCTCTTCAACAGTGAATATATTGCCAACGGATGGGCAGCAACCGACACCTTTGCCGATGACAGCAGCATCAACTGGATCGGCTACTACCCGCAGGCCACGCGCAACATCATGGCTCGGCTAACCCTCTCGTTTTAATTAATTGAATGAACAAGGAATTTATTTCGATATCTCAGCTTATCTTCGGGGTACCCACTCGGTGCAACGAGCGTGATTTGATTTGCTGTTTAAGCGAAGCGAGTATTCGAGTTAAGCCAAATGAGCAGAGCCAAGCTTGCTTGAGCTATGCCATGGCGAGTGAATACCTGCGGAGCGAGTTTCAAATCAAATAGCGAATAAACCGAGAGTGGGTCGAAGAGAAGGTGCAAATGAGAAATAAACTCCTTGTAATTGAATAAATAAAACCTATGCAAACCATCGAAATCATCGGTGCCGTCATCGGCCTTCTTTATCTCTTCCTGGAGTACAGGGCCAGCAAGTGGCTTTGGCCTGTGGGAGTGCTTATGCCTGTTTTCTATGTATGGATTTTTTTTCAAAGCAAGTTCTATGCCGATATGGGCATCAACATCTACTATTTCTTCGCCAGCATCTACGGCTGGATCCGATGGAACAGAGATCAGAAAGAGTCAACAGGATTGTTCATCACCCATACGCCAAAACGATACATTTTACCTCTTACGGTGATCGGTCTGGCACTCTGTGGCGGGATCCTCCTTCTCCTCACACGCTATACAGATAGTCAGGTAGCTATGGGCGACAGCATCACCACCTCCCTGAGCATACTGGGCATGTGGATGCTGGCACAGAAGTATGTGGAGCAGTGGTGGGTGTGGTTCGTGGTGAACCTTATCTCCTGCGGGTTGTATGTGTGGAAAGGGCTCTACCCTACCGCTGCCTTGTTCGCCATCTACTCCGTGATCTCAGTGTTTGGTTATTACAAATGGATAAGGTTCTTGAAACAGTACTCCTCCAGGGCAATATTGTAATCGGGTTTATTGGATCTGTTGATGATATAAATCATGGTCTCTCTGAATGAAGGCGGGTTTCGGAAGCGTAAAAAATCTTTCAAATCTTTTTACTCACCGAAACCCGCAATAAAATAAAGCTGATTACCTATTTCTTTTTCTTAGGGATATGTATCGCCTCTCCCAACACATCGGCGAATGCTTCCAACAACGCTTCTGAATAGGTGGGATGTCCGTAAATGGTCTTCACCACCTCGTCTACGGTGATCTCCATCTCCATGATCAGTGATGCCTGCGTGATGATCTCGGCAGCCGAAGGCCCAATGATATGGAC
>JAENWZ010000288.1 GCA_016649795.1 Proteiniphilum sp.
CATAGTTACTGTCGTCAGCCATCCTGATCTCCCAGCTGCCTGCCTCCACGGCGAGGTCTCTGATACCCATATTATCCCAGTTTGCCGTCTGTGCTTTATCATTCTCCGTGGGTAACCTGAACGGGTTAAGCGCCAACTGACTACTAATCAGCTGTTTTCCATTGCTTATATAACTACTAAGTGTTCCTTTCTCTTTACTGAACAGCGCTTCAAAGCCGGCACCTGTGATCCTGATTGCGTCGGCACTCTCCTGAACGGTCAGACCTCCTGTTGGCGGTATCCGGTAGATCGGTTTCACCGCCTCCTGCAGCTGTATCTGTTCCGATGCCACCTCGTAGCCGGCTTCTGCCCACCAGGTAGCAGTTTTCTGATATACATTGAAACGGATAAAATATTCCGCCTCTTCTTTTCTGTTTTGAGGCAGAGCCTCTATCACCACCTCCTTCGTTTCACCCGGCAAAAGAACGATATCGAGACGGCTTGTATTGATCACTTTACCATCCTCTAGAACGGAATAGTGTATATCGAGATCATCACTACTTTTAAAAGCCAGCTTGCTCTTCAGCAGGAAGCTCTTCCCATCCGCTTTCATTGAAAAATCGACGGGCTGATAGATCTTCTTGGTATTATATGATTTTGCTGAGAGGGTGTAATCTGCGAAGATGAGTCCGTTGGTACAGAAGGTACCATCATTGGGATGATCATTGAAATCACCTCCGTAAGCCCAGAAATATTCATTGCTCTTGCCGGGCACCGGCATTTTAAGGCTCTGGTCTTTCCAGTCCCAGATAAACTCACCCGTCAGCGATGGGTATTTTTCATACAGATCGAACATCTCCCGCACATTTCCCATCGCATTACCCATGGCATGGCTGTTCTCACACTGGATATGCGGACGGGGCTTACTCTCCCTCAGGCGGGCCTCGCCGATCTGTTTGATACGGTCATAACTGCCGTACATCGTACTGCTCACGTCGCTCCACTGGCTATTTCCCTCGTAATGGGTCAGACGTGTACTGTCCAATGCTTTGATCGCTTTCTCCACATGCTCAAAATTGTTCCCTCCACCCGACTCATTGCCGTAAGACCACATGAAGATAGAGACATTATTGCGCATCCACTTCACATGATTGTGACTACGTTCCACCATCGGCCTGCGGAACAGTTCCACGCCTGAGAGTCCCATATTTCCGTGTGTCTCTACATTGGCTTCGGCCAACACATAGAGACCATATCTGTTGCAAAGCTCATAGAAGTAAGGATTGTTGGGATAGTGCGAGGTACGTACAGCGTTGATATTTAACCGCTTCATTGTTTTCACATCATTCTCCATCTCCTCCCTGGTCAGGGTACGTCCGCCAATCTCGCTGTGATCGTGCCTGTTGATACCATGGAAAATCATGCGACGGCCATTGATCAGCAGCTCACCTCTGCTGCCGATGCCTACCTCCTTAAATCCCACCTTCCCTCCTCTGATGTCAAGTCTGCTCTTTCCCTCATCCAGGGTCACGATCAGATCATATAGATGGGGTGTCTCCGCACTCCATTTATCAGGGCTGGTCACATCCATCTCAACGGTGTTCACCCCTAACTGCGGGTTGTTCAGCTCTTTCTGTGCCACCACTTTTTGATTGCTGTCGACTATCTTAGCTGTTAACCTGCCTGCTTTAAGCCTGTTTCCTGTCAGCTCAATATCGACTGTTACTTTGGCATTCCTGTATTGATCATCCAGCTCACTACGGAAGAAATAATCACGGATCTGCGTTTTAGGTGCCGACCAGAGAAAGACATCACGACTGATTCCGCTAAAGCGCCAGTAATCCTGACACTCGAGGAAGGAGCCGCTGGTGAAACGATAGATCTGCACGGCGATGGTGTTCTTACCCGGCTTTACATATGGGGTGATATTAAATTCAGAAGGTAGGTAGGAGTCTTCTGAGTAGCCTACCTGCTTGCCGTTCACCCAGAGGTAATAGCCGGGACCGGCACCGTTGAAGCGGATAAAAACATCCCGTCCTTTCCATTCTGCGGGAAGCGTGAACGCTCTTTTGTAACTGCCTACAGGGTTCTTCATCTCATTGTTATAGGTCCACTCATCAGGGCGGTCGGCCATCACATTGTACTCCTTATCGTAGGTGAAGGGATATCGCGTGTTTACATAGAGTGGCTGATCCCACTCTTTGCCGTGCTTAACACCATACAGCTGCCATACGGAGGGTACCGTGATATCATCCCAATCACTTGTATTGAAGCTGTTCTCCTGAAAACCTGCCGGTTTTGTTTCCGGGTTACCGGTCCACCTGAATTTCCAGGTTCCGTTCAGGGATAAGAAATAGGGCGACTGCTCTATGTTGTTGTTTCGCACATCCTCTTCCGTAGCAAAAGGGATGGCAAGGGTATGTGCTTCTTCTCTGTTGATCTGGGTGATCGTTACATCGTTCCATGCTCTATCCCACTCATCCTGTGCCCAGAGTGGGGTGGAGAGGATGGCAAACGATAATAGAATGAACAGCTGTTTTCTTGCTTCTTTCATGACTGTATGATTATTGATTGAAATTTAATTGAATTTACGGGAGCACAAGAGTCTGGTTTCCCGGGGGAATCCCTCAATCACTTTAAATGTTTAATTTCACAAAGATATTTTATTTTTTTTAAACAACCTCTCTTTGTACCATGTCTTGCTACGAATGAAAACAATAAATGACTGAACTTTCGCA
>JAENWZ010000119.1 GCA_016649795.1 Proteiniphilum sp.
GATTGATTTCCTTTTCGAGAATCTTGAACAGTTTGGAGACCCTAAAAATCATATTGAAAAAGCAATTGATTACTCAACGAAGGAGTTTGACTCTTTTGGCGGATTCACCATGTTGTTGCAGGAGGAGGATAAAATAATGGGGGCAGTGGTGATCAACCGGACTGGTATGAACGGCTATATCCCGGAGAACATTCTGGTCTATATCGCAATTGATAAAAACAGCAGAGGTGTAGGGCTCGGGAAGAAGCTGATGCAGAAAGCGATAGAACATGCCGATGGTGACATAGCCCTGCACGTGGAGGCAAACAATCCGGCAAAGAAACTTTACGAGAGACTGGGTTTTACCAATCCTTACCTGGAGATGAGGTTAAAAAAATAATTATGGCTGAACTGATCATACATTCAGAGAAGATAAAAAACAATATCAGATATCTAAGCGATTATTTTGACCGGCACAATATTCACTGGAGCCTTATTACCAAGGTGTTCTCAGGTGATAAGGAGTTTCTTGAACAGATTCTGAGTGATGATGTGATTGATAAGATCAACTCTGTAGGCGATTCCCGGCTGACAAGCCTGAAGAACCTGAAGGCGGTAAACCCCAATATGCGCACTATCTATATCAAGCCACCGGCAGAGATATATGCAGAGGATGTGGTGAAATATGCCGATATCTCTCTCAACAGCTCCTATAGCACAATACAGTCGTTGAACGTGGCAGCCAAAAAAGCCGGTAAGATTCATCAGATTATCATCATGATTGAACTGGGTGAACTGCGTGAAGGGGTGAACCGTGATGATGTGATGACCTTCTACGAGAAGGTGTTCGATCTTTCCCATATCAATGTGATTGGTATAGGCTCCAACCTGGGTTGTATGTACGGGATTGAGCCAACATACGACAAACTCCTTCAGCTCTCAATATATAAAGAGCTGATCTCAGAAAAATTCAAGAAAAAACTGAAATTTGTTTCTGGAGGCTCCTCCATCACGCTGCCTTTGATTGAGCAGGGGAAAGTGCCTAAGGATATCAACCATTTCAGGATAGGGGAGGCGGCATTCTTCGGGGTGAGCCCCCTCAATAATAAGCAGTTTAAAGAGCTAAACACTGATACGTTCGAGTTTGAAGCCAACATCATAGAGCTGGAAAAGAAGAAGATCGTACCCGAAGGGGTGCTTAGCGATGCCAATATCGGACATACCGCCGATTTTGATGAGAGCAACAAGGATGAAACAACCGTTAAGGCAATCCTCGATTTCGGCATGCTCGATGTGGACTATGAGAATCTCGAAGCTTTGGATGATGATATCAGCTTCGTAGGGATCACCTCCGACATGATGGTGGTGGATATCGGTTCCAACAAGACCAGAGAGGGAAATAAAAAATACAGGGTGGGCGACCGGATCCGGTTCAAACCCAATTATATGGCTGTGGCGCGGCTGCTTAACTCCAAGTTTATCGATAAGCGGTTTGTCTGAATCTGTTAAACAAAGTATTTCTTCCATGCATATAAGATTACAAGTTGCTTCACCTTTAATCGTGGACTAAAATCTATCAACATCGAATTATGAAACAGATTAAGAATTATTTCTATTTGATTGTGGGTGTTTTATCTGTTTTGTTCGCTTTTACCCACGCGATGAACGGACAATTAACCCTGTTGTCGGAAATTGATAAGACCTCGCTGGACTTGGGTACAAAAACCATCGTTCGTTATGTTTGGCATATCATCACGGCTGAAAACCTGATCTTCGGCGTGGTATTGATCTTCATGGCTTTTTATAGAGAGAGGGAAAAAGTACGGTTCGTGGCATGGCTGATTGCTACTGTATTGCTCACACGCTGGTTCGTCATCCTTTTATTCACTATGATGCACGACAGCGCTTCACTTACGGTAATACTTACGGATACAATCGCAATCATTCTACTCGTTGTGTTGCTGTTAATAGGTGCCAGGGTGAAAGACAAATGAAGAAGGTTTTTGGGGAGCTTTAAAACACCTGCCGGATAACCGGCAGGTGTTAATTACCACCTATTTTTTGATATAGCTCTGCAGCACTTTCACATAAGCGTCGAAGGCATCCACTCCGGCCTTTGTGATCTTGCAGACGGTGCGGGGACGTTTCCCGTCGATATATTTCCTCACTTTGATATATCCGGCTTCATTCAGCTTATCGAGCTGGACGCTCAGATTTCCCGCGGTAGCACCGGTTTTTTCACGCAGAAAAACGAAGTCGGCCTCCTCTACGGAGAGCAGAAGGGACATGACTGCCAGTCGCAGTTGTGAATGAAGCAGCGGATCCAACTCTTTAAACATTGCCTTGTACTTTTGCTTTGTAATTGAGATAATGTCCGGGG
The DNA here is from genome assembly GCA_016649795.1 of Proteiniphilum sp. Lineage (GTDB taxonomy): Bacteria > Bacteroidota > Bacteroidia > Bacteroidales > Dysgonomonadaceae > Proteiniphilum. The sequence continues at coordinate 2,360 of JAENWZ010000119.1, forward strand.
AGTATATTTCCGACCAGCATCACCAGCGCCATCAGCAGCGGGTAGTATGAAAATGACACTGTATTGTATAGCAATAGACATACCACACATACCGCTACTGAGATGTACATCCATCTGATTTTATATAGGGCTGTGGAAATATAAAGGGCATAGGTATAGATAAAGGTGATTGCCGGGTAGGTGTACCAGCCCGCTTCACCTCTCAGCAGGATCATGATGGCCACCAGGCAGACCATAAAGCCGGCCCAGATGCGAAGGCTGATGGACCCGATATAGGTCACCACTCCGGGGTCTCGGTAATCCCTGATACCCATGATCACACTGATGAGGATCCCGAAGGCCGTTACCCCCAGCCAGATGAGGCCTATACCTTCACCTCTCGATGCAGTGAAATTGATCAATACAAAGTGTGCTATTGAAGCCAGAAAGATCAGGTAACCCCAGAGCAGGAAATGTTTTCCCGCTCCTTTTTTCATGTTTCCCCTGGCCGTGGAAATCATCTCACTGATGATCCGCAGGCTCTCCTGCTCATTTATATTATTTTCCATAGGGTTCTATCTGTTGCATGTTATTTATTCAGAATCAGTGTTGATCATCTGCAGGAAATACTTTCCCCAGTAGGGTTTTGAATAGTTTTTTTGCTCTTTACTGAAGAGTGCTTCCGCTTTTATCTTATCCTCAGCTCTGTTGCGTTTAGATTGCAGGAACGAGGGCAGATTTTGCTCAAAGAAGGCCAGCAGGATCACAGGGCGTGGATTTTCTGGATTCAGGGTCATTGCATTCTCAAGTTTTGTGATGGTGGGTTGGAACAGCTGCTGCCCCATGGTCTCCGGATCCTGACTAATCCGGCACATGTAATAATAACCCCACAGGTTCTCTACTTCCGACTTGTCGGCATCTTCCATCTCCTCCAGCCGCTTCAGGTATTTCTCTGCCTCTTCGAGTCTCATGCTGTTCTGATCCGAATTCATCTCCCAAAATGCCAGCTCTGTATTCAGGTAAGCTGCGTAATAGGTGGGAAGCCACTGCTTGTCGTAGGTGCCGGCAATTCTTTCAAAGCTGTTTTTGCACACCTGCAGATCGGCGGCATTCTGCACTTTGTCGAACTGGTCAATAGCAACCTCCATCGCCCTGGTGTAGGCTGCCTCATCTTGTGCTGTCAACGGCATAGCCAGTGAAAGGGTAAGCATAACGGCGAGTAAAGATAATGTTTTCATAGGAATACTTTTTAAATAAATTTGTAAATATAGTTCAAAAATGAGTAGCTTCATAGGCTACATTTTTACCCAGTGTGAGGAATTTTCATAGCCTATCATGGAGACAGCCAGCCGTATAATGCCGGTTGCCGATGTCTCAAACCGGAAACGACCATCATCATCACTGCTTGTTCCCTCTATGCTGTTCACAATATAGATATTCGCATAAGCTACAGGATTGTGTTGCCCATCAACAACCCTGCCTGTAATGACAGTTGTCTGCCCCATGACAAGCAACTGAGGAATAAGCAACAGGATTGTTAACAGCATTTTTGGCTTCATCTGTTTTTATTGTGAATGAAAAAATTTAGGCGCCAGTATTTTTCCTGTATCAGGTTTAGGTTGCAAATGTAAATAGGTTTATAATATAAACCAAATCATTTTGTAATTTATTTACAGACAATTTATATTGATATTTTAGCCTATGAGCGGAGTGGGTAAATGCAACTCCATTCGGGTGACCTACGATGATCACAATGACATTCGGCCAGAGAAATAATGAGGATGATATATCGGATATCTATGCCTGGTGTAAGTATATAATAAAACAAAGGGCTGAAGTTTCACTCCAACCCTTTCTGTTTATCCGGCCTGAGAACAGTAATTCCTGCTTTTGCCGGTTACCTGCTTCACCGGTTTATCACTCCCGGTAAAGAGACAGGTACTCAAGATGGTTTTTTAATTGAACATATAGTAAAGATCACTTTTCTGAAAGATAATCGGCGATCCCTTCCTGAGTGGCGGAAAGGCCTTTGTCACCCTTGTGCCAGTCGGCGGGACAAACCTCTCCGTATTCTTCGGTGAACTGCAAGGCATCGATCACACGCAGGATCTCATCCACACTTCTTCCCAGCGGCATGTCGTTCACTACCTGGTGACGTACGATACCGCTCTTATCGATCAGGAACAAACCACGGTAAGCTTCGGGTGAGCCTTTGAATATCACACTGCCATCTTCGTCGGTGGTGAACTTGCCTGCAAGCACATCATACGCCATGGAGATGGTCAGCGCGTGGTCGGCAACGATCGGGTAGGTGACACCCTGGATGCCGCCATCGTTCTTTGGCGTTTGCAACCATTTCCAGTGAGATACAGCTGAATCGGTTGAGGCTCCCACCACAACGGCGTTTCTCTCTTCAAACGCCTTAAGCTTATTCTGAAATGCAATAAGCTCTGTAGGACAAACAAAGGTGAAGTCCGCGGGATAAAAGAAGAATACAACATATTTATTCCCGGTATAATCTGCGAGTGAAAAATTTTCTACTATTTCTGAACCGTTAATCACGGCCTGCGTCCGGAATACCGGAGCTTTTTTTCCTACTAATACTGACATAATAATTTCTGATTAAATGTTATGATCGAGGGACAAAGGTATTGGTTTAAGTGATAGAAGAAAAAAATGAGGGATATATGATCTATTGAAAGTTTTTATAAGTGTAGAAGAAAATTTCTTTATGTTGCTATGCTACTCAAAATAATAAAATTAACATACTTATTACATCCTTATCGCAAAAAAATATGTAATTTTGCATGCAATAAAAATTAAAGGTATAGCTTATGTCATTTATTGCAGATAAAATCACCATGGAAGGTCTGACTTTCGACGACCTTCTCCTTGTTCCGGCCTACTCAGAGGTTCTTCCCAGGAACGTAGATCTCACCACTCAGTTCTCAAGAAACATTTCGCTCAATATCCCCATGGTCTCGGCGGCCATGGATACGGTCACTGAGACGACGATGGCTATCGCCATCGCCCGCGAGGGAGGTATCGGTGTGATTCATAAGAACATGAACATTGAAGATCAGGCCAGGAAGGTGCGCGCCGTGAAACGTGCCGAGAACGGAATGATCCTGGATCCGATCACCATTACTCAAGAAAAAGCGGTATCCGACGCGTTGGAGATGATGTCTGAATACAAGATCGGCGGCATACCCGTTGTGACTGCCGATAACAGATTGGTGGGAATTGTCACCAACAGGGATCTCCGCTTCGAAAAAGCGATGAATAAAAGCATCGAAGAGGTGATGACGAAAGACAATTTGATTACCACCCGCCAGTCAACCAATCTGGAAGATGCTGCCGAGATCCTTCAACAATATAAGATCGAGAAGCTGCCTGTAGTGGACTCCGAATACAGACTTGTGGGTCTGATCACTTACAAGGATATCACGAAAGCAAAAGACAAACCGTTTGCCTGCAAAGACGAACAGGGTCGTTTGCGTGTAGCTGCGGGGATAGGTGTGACAGCCGATTCGATTGAGAGAGCCACTGCGCTGATTGAGGCTGGTGTTGATGCCATCGTGATTGATACAGCACATGGTCATTCGAAATATGTGGCAGAGATGCTGAAGCTCGTCAAAAAGACTTTTCCGCAGATTGATGTGGTGGTGGGAAATATTGCTACTGCCGATGCAGCCCGGTTCCTGGTCGATGCCGGAGCAGATGCGGTGAAGGTGGGTATCGGTCCCGGCTCCATCTGTACTACACGTATCATTGCGGGTGTGGGGGTGCCTCAGCTTTCAGCCATCTATGAAGTTTCCAAAGCGCTGAATGGTACAGGTGTGCCTCTGATCGCCGACGGCGGACTGCGTTACTCCGGTGACATCGTGAAGGCCCTGGCAGCAGGAGGCTCATCGGTGATGATGGGGTCGTTGCTTGCCGGAACAGAAGAGTCGCCGGGTGAAACCATTATCTTCAACGGGCGTAAGTTCAAATCCTATCGTGGAATGGGCTCACTCTCGGCCATGCAGCAGGGATCGAAAGACCGCTATTTCCAGGATGTGGAGGATGATATCAAGAAGCTGGTACCGGAAGGTATTGAAGCACGTGTACCCTTTAAAGGCACACTGCAGGAGGTGATCTACCAGATGGTAGGCGGACTTCGTGCAGGAATGGGTTATTGTGGTGCGGAAAATATTGATATGCTACACGAAGCCAAGTTCACCCGCATCACCTCTGCCGGGTATACAGAAAGCCATCCACACGGTGTGATGATCACACGTGAAGCGCCTAACTACAGCAAGGGCATTGAATGACAGCGAGGGTAGTGAATAACAGAAAGGCCAGCGAATAAACAGTTAACCCAACTTGAAAATCAACAATCGTAAAGTACTTCTATACAGTGTATTGTATTTTTGTTTTTTACAATTGGGGGACTACTTTTGTTTTTCTCACATATGGACGGTGTTTAAAATTGAAGC
>JAENWZ010000250.1 GCA_016649795.1 Proteiniphilum sp.
CGTACTTTCAACTGTACAGAAGCATCTTCATTTTCTTTCCGTCCGCCTGCACAGGCAACAAAGAGTAACAAAATTAACAGAGAAGCAACAATGAGCCCTCTTTTACAAATTAGATTTTTCATTTTTTTTGATAATTTTTTTCAATTGAATCATTCATATAAACAGATAGAAATAAACAGGTTGCAGTGTCATTAATCAGGTGCTGCAAACCTGAATCAGTGAACCATATCAATCCTCCGACCAGGAGAAGAGCGCTTTGATCACCATCTCATCCCCGGCACCGATATTGCAAATCCAGGTTACATCACCCTTACTAACTGTATGTATGCCTGAATTATCCGTAAATGTCATCACTCCCCCCTGCAAATTCCTGAGTGTACCGATTGGCTGGAAGTTATCATTCATCAGTGTTGCTCCAATATAGTCAGCGGCAAAGGTCATGCTTGTGGTTGTTTTTAGCTGATCACCCATGATGTCAGTAATGTTAAGCCGAGCAGTCACCAAATCATCTTTTACAGTTATCTTCATTATGCCATCTGAAGACTGAACCATCTCCAAGGGATGAACAGTTGTCCTGTAAGGATTGGTAAAATGGGCAATACGATGCGACAGCTTTTCACCATCATTCATTTTTATCCCCTCCACTTTAACCATCAACGAGCTGTTTTTCGCATCCACGCTGACTACCCTACCTCTTATTTCTTCAGCCTTAAACTGTTGTTCTTTCGTATGGAAATAGGTTCCCTCACTAAAAAAGAGACGGGTAAGTTTATCCTCTTTAAAAGTGGCTACTGCTCTTACGGCATCTGTTTCAATAGTGTATCTATTCAATACCTTCTTCGATGCTTCAGCATCGAAGAACACAACATCTGTCAGTGAATCTCTTTCCACCACCACTACATGGCCGGAGCCTTGATCCGGATGGATCAGCCGGGCAGTCTGGTACAGACAGCTATCTCCCTTGTAGGGAGCCAGCAGAGAGACAAATGTGCTTTTCAGCGGTGTCTCATCGTCAGACTCTCTGGTGGCGATCAGATACTTCAGCAGGTGATCCTTACCACGGGGTTTATCATAAGCATCGGCCATAAAAACATCCTGAGGTCCATCAAGCAACAACAGGATACGCAGTCGTGCATCTTTATCACGGATATGACGGTACTCCAACATCCCATTTCCTTTCTCCAGTTGCTGCAGATTGAACAGATGCTGAAAACCTGAACCCACGTAACCTCCATAACCGGTCTGAGGACCCTCTTTCTGAAGCCTCTCGTTGTCGTACATCCTACCGACAGGCACAGTCGGTCCGGCGAAGGTACCTTTCAGGGTATCACTCCACTGACCATCCAATTGGAATACTTCTCCGGGAGGTCCGTGGAGTGAATAATCATGGCGTGTACCTCCGGAGACACGGAAGAAATCCACAAAATAACTCTGCTCATTATCCGTATCCACCATGATGATATTTCGTCTGTAGGACTCCGCATTCACATATGCCGGCGAGGTGGCATCAATGGCCCGGGCAAAAGATCCGTCAGCAAATGCATGCAGCGTTCCCGGCAGGTTTCTCTGCTGCCGTTTTGCATCCACCACCACCGTATTGTGTGAGATTGTATTTGTGGACCATGAGTAGATACCCGGCACAAAAGCGTTCATGGCATCCGGATAACCTAAATCGGGCATCATCTTCTGCCCATTGGCAAAAATCTCGAAGTTCAGAAAATCCCAGTGAAAATGGGAGTAATGCATGCCGTATGTCAATGAGAGCGCTGTCTGATCGGCTTTGTTATTGAGTATACCCAATCCATAACCTGCAAAAAGACGTGAAGGCATTGGCTCCACTACCCTGTTGCCGGAAAGCTTTGGAATGGAGATCAGTGGCTCTCTAAACAGTGATTCGAATGAGGTGTAATGATGTTCCTCCGACCGGTTGATCCAGTGGAGATATTTATCCTCTCTGTAACTGTTGTATGCGATATGATAAATATCGGCATTTCTCCCGATAAGCCCTCCCAGCACCGACCCCCCATCACCGGTATCGGGGGTATATAACCCTATCGCTACCATATCCAGAGGCGCATCAATCAACCTTTTCAAGCGTTTCTCCCCAAAGAGATCGATCTCCATTTTTGACAACTTATCGGCAATCCTGGTCATCTGTGTCACCCAGATGGTGTTATACCCCGGAGATTCATAGGGTATCCCGTCTCTTTTCACCTGGTTGTAGAGTGCATACCGCAGTCCTGAAGTTGCAAACCGTGAGGAGTGCCTGTTGATAAGTGCCTCAATTGCTTCATCTCTGCCAGCATACTGTCTTGCCAGGTGCAAGGTCACCAATGCATCCTGGTGCATCCCGAAATTGCCTAAGATCTTCTCCTGCTTTATGGCATCGATAGCATCTTCCAGGAGGTTGGCCTCAATAAAGGATCGGATTTCCCTGCCACTTTTCCCGATCATTTTCTGCAAAGCAATAGAGTGGTCAATCCTGTCCCAGATCATGTCATAGGCTTCCGCGAGCCCTGTGATGAACCTTGTCTCCCATATCCTGTTCAATACCTTACCCGGATAACGAATATTTTGCTGCTTCATCATCAATCCATAGCGTGACTGATTCTCATAATCCATTGATGAATATACCTTTGCGATGAGATAAAGCATCTCAGCAGCCTTTTCAGCATATCGGTCATTGCCGGTAAGCAGGTAAGCCTCGGCCAGGCTGGTCAGCCCCGGACCAATATGTTTGTTCCAGGTCCATTGATTGGCGTATGCCACAAACCAGTACTTCTCGCCGGTAGGGGATCTCCAGCCCCATCCATCATCAACAAACAAGCTATCCCGCTCTTGCTCAACTGAAAAACCGTTATGATGGCAGTCTGAGTAGTTGTTTGAAGGATAAACCTCCCTACCTACCGGACATTTGACCTGCAATTGGGATCAACAATCCAGGGATATGTCCCAGCTACGGTAAAGATGGTATCCCCATGCACGGGACAGCCAGAGGTACTCAGATCAAATGCGCGGGGCACCTCGGCAGATGTAATGATATTTGACAGTGCTTCGTGATCGAAACCAAGCCAGTAATCGGCCCTATTGACGATTTTATCCTGTATCTCTTTGGCAGATGCATATTTGGCAATATTCTCTCTGGCGATATCCACGAGTGAGTCCGGGAAGATCATTTTTTTATCCTTTAACGGGTATTCTATTTCCCGTACCGGCACTTTGTGAAA
>JAENWZ010000216.1 GCA_016649795.1 Proteiniphilum sp.
AAATAGAAAAACGGTACTCCCATTAAAAGAGTACCGTTCTATCTACTTACTGTTTACTGCTGATAGCTGATAGCTTAACGCTAACCGCTGCCCATATAAAGCTTCCACCTAAAAAGCTGATCGCTAATAGCTGAAAGCTGATCGCTGACTGCTGACCGCTAAAATTACCCGAAATCGTCGAACAGGATCATCTCCGGCGGAACACCGAGGTCGTCGAGCATCCGCTGTACAGCTGCTGCCATGGGGCCGGGACCGCACATGTAGTATTCAATATCTTCGGGTGCATCGTGATCTTTCAGATATGTGTTGAGGATCACCTGATGCACAAATCCAGGAGTGTACTTCACCCCCGCTTCATCGGCTGCCGGATCGGGCCGGTCGAGCGCCAGATGGAACGAGAAGTTGGGGAACTCTCTCTCCAGCTCGTAGAAATCTTCCAGATAGAAGGCCTCCACCAGTGCCCTGGCACCGTAGAAGTATGACATCTTACGGTCGGTGATCTTCAGCGTCTTCGTCAGGTGCATGATCTGTGAACGTAGCGGAGCCATACCGGCACCACCACCTACCCAGAGCATCTCTCTCCTGCTGTCGAGGATGGGGTGGAAATCACCGTAGGGACCCGATATCAACACCTTGTCACCCGGTTTCAGACTGAAGATATAAGAGGAAACGATACCCGGATTCACATTCATCCATCCACCCTTCACTTTATCGAACGGAGGTGTAGCTACACGCACATTCAGCATGATGATATCACCTTCGGCAGGATAATTGGCCATGGAGTATGCACGTACAGTATCCTCCTCGTTCTTCGCCGTCAGATCCCACATCTTGAACTTATCCCAATCACCCTTATACTCTTCATCAATATCGAAATCGGCATATCTGATCTGATCATATTTGGGCACCCTGATCTGGCTGTATGATCCGGGTTTAAAATCGAGCTTTTCTCCTTCGGGAAGCCTAACCACGAACTCTTTGATGAACGAAGCCACATTTTTATTGGAGATCACTTCACACTCCCACTCCTTAATGCCGAAGACCTCTTCGGGAATAACGATGGACATATCTTCCTTCACCTTCACCTGGCAGCTCAGACGCCAGTTGTTAAGCTGCTCCCTGCGACTGAAATGCCCTTTCTCGGTAGGCAGTATTTCACCACCACCTTCTATCACGCGACAGCGACACTCGCCACATGTGCCACCGCCACCGCAAGCGGAAGAGAGATAGATATCCTTCGACTGCAGGGTGTTCAACAGCGTGTTGCCCATGGGGACCTCCAGCTCTTTCTCTTCGTTGACTGTGATCTTCACGTTGCCCGAAGGCATCAGCTTCGCCTTGGCAATTAGAATGACCACTACAAGGACAAGTATGATCAGCAAGAATACGATGACACTCGCCCATATCGTCAATCCACCCGCGCTCAATAATAGACTCATATTTATCTACTTAATTTATTTCTATACTCTGTTAATGACTTCTGTTGTTCAAATATTGATTCCGGAAAAGCTCATGAAGCCGATAGCCATCAATGCTGTGACAATAAAAGTGATACCCAGACCTTTAAGGGGTTTGGGTACATGGGAATATTCCAGCTTCTCCCTGATGGCGGCCAGGCCCACGATAGCCAGCAACCATCCGATACCCGATCCGAAGCCGTAAGCTGTAGCCATACCCACATTGGCGAAATCACGCTGCTGCATGAAGAGCGATCCTCCCAGGATGGCACAGTTCACTGCTATCAGCGGAAGGAAGATACCCAGTGAGGCGTAAAGCGATGGGCTGAAACGTTCGATGATCATCTCCACCAGCTGTACGATGGAGGCGATGATGGCGATAAAGATCAGCAGACTGAAGACACTCAGGTCCACCGTGGCGTACTCCTCACCCAGCCATGCCAGGGCGCCCTGCTTCAGCACGTAGTTCTCCAGCAGGAAATTGACCGGTACCGTTATCACCAGCACGAAAATAACGGCAATACCCAGTCCCACCGCTGTCTTCACATTTTTCGATACTGCCAGGAAGGAACACATCCCAAGGAAGTAGGCAAAAATCATATTGTCGACGAAGATCGATCGTACAATCAAACTAATTGCATCCATATATATAGTAGCTATTTATTTGTTATTGAATCAGTTGGTTTCCTCATAAAGTTCCCTGTTCCGAGCCCTGTGTACCCATATGATCACAGCCACCAGTATCAGCGCCATCGGTGCAAGCATCATCAGTCCGTTGTTGGCATAGCCGGCATCATACATAAACCGGGGAATCACTTCGAAACCCAGCAGTGTGCCGGAACCCAGCAGCTCACGGAAGAAGCCCACAACGACCAGAATCCAGCCGTAACCCAGTCCATTGCCTATCCCGTCAAGGAAAGAGGGCCAGGGACCGTTACCCAGGGCAAACGCCTCTAGTCGTCCCATCAGGATACAGTTGGTCACAATCAACCCCACGAACACCGAGAGTTGTTTATTCACATCATAGGCGTAGGCTTTCAGCACCTCACTCACGATGGTCACCAGCGAGGCGATCACCACCAGCTGCACGATAATACGGATACGGTTGGGAATGGTTTTACGCAACATGGAGATGATCACATTGGCCAGCGCCAACACCACCGTCACCGCTACCGCCATCACCAGTGATGGCTCCAGCTTGGAGGTTACCGCCAGCGCGGAACAGATACCCAGCACCTGCACGATAACGGGGTTATTTTTATTCAGCGGGCCCAGCAAAGCCGCTTTTGTTTTATTCGATAATGCCATTTTTATTCTGTTTTATATCCACTGGCCTTAGTTGGCAGCGTTCAAATTCATTAAAAAATCCCTGTAATCACCCACACTGTTGAGCAACATGGCATCCACCCCTTTACTGGTGATGGTGCCGCCCGAGATGCCATCCACATAATCACGGTCGCTGGTCGACTGACCCGGTTTCACCACAGCTACCGACTTGAACGCACCCTCTTTGATCAGCTCCTTACCGATAAATTGTTTCTTGAAGGAGGGTGTTACAATCTCCGCTCCCAGGCCGGGTGTCTCACTCTGGTGACCGAACTCGGCACCGAAGATAGTGCTGCCGTCAGCCTCCACGGCCAAGTATCCCCAGATAGGACCCCACAGACCGGCGCCATCCATCGGGAGAATATATTTCACTGAACCCTCTATCTCGGCTTCATACACCGGTAGTCCCTTTGCATCCTCGTCATCCAGCTCCGTAGAGAAGGCAGGATCATTGGGTGTGGTTCCTTCGCTGCCTTCAATCTTAGTACCATCGCTGTTGATGAGATAGGCATTCTTCACCAGCTCGTCGTATTTCGTCTGCGCCTCAGCCGCAGTCGCATCGATATTGAGTGAACGCAGTATCTGCTGCATCTTGTCAATGTTTACGTTGGCGGTCTGCCGCTCATTCAGTGCCTGATGTGTGAATGCCAGACCCAGCGCAACAATGATCACCATGATCGATGCGTATATTATTGTGTATCCACTATTTTCTCTGTTCATAGCTCTTCTCTGTTATTGTTGTTGTATCGCATTGGCGGCTGCAGCTCTCTTCGCACGGCGTTTAATGTTGGCATCAATCACATAGAAATCAATGAGCGGTGCAAACGCGTTCATAAACAGGATGGCGAGCATCATTCCTTCGGGATAACCCGGGTTGAACACACGGATGGCTACCGCCAGCAGCCCGATAAAGAATCCGAAGATCCATTTTCCTTTCTCTGTCCTTGCCGAGGTGACCGGGTCGGTAGCCATAAAGACCGCTCCGAAAGCGAAACCACCCAGCAGGAAGTGATAATATACAGGCATCTCCATCATTGCATTCTGTGCGAAGCTGTTCACCAGTAGCACGGCCACCAGACCACCGAGGAACACCGAGAGCATGGTCTTCCAGCTCCCTACGCCCGTGGCAATCAGGATCAACGCACCCAGCAGGATGGCAAAGGTGGAGACCTCTCCCACCGATCCGGGGATGAAGCCGAAGAACATATCACTGATAGAGAGCGGCTGTCCTGTGATACCCCGGAAGGCGAACTCACCAAAGCCTGTCTCTTATACACATCTGACG
>JAENWZ010000257.1 GCA_016649795.1 Proteiniphilum sp.
GGTGAAGATAACCCCATTGGCAAAAAAGGTGATGGAGGAGAATGATCTGTCGGTGGATGATGTGATCAGCGGTCTTAGGAGGCTGAAACGCGAGGATGTGGAAGCATCGATGCTTGCGGGGAAAGGAGATATAAGCGGCGGATTAAGAAAGCCGGTCAGCCGTGAGACCAGTAGTGAGCGTCTGAGCTCGCTACGCAGGAAACTGAGTGAGCGTCTGTTATCGGTGAAGAATGAGACGGCGATGCTCACGACCTTTAATGAGGTGGATATGAAACCGATCATGGATCTGCGGAAAGAACATCAGAATGAGTTCGTGGAGAAGCATGGTGTCAAGCTGGGGATGATGTCTTTCTTCCTGAAGGCCTGTGCCATTGCCTTGCAGGAGTTCCCCAATGTGAATGCCATGATGGATGGGGAGAACCTGGTAACCTATGATTATGCCGATATCTCTGTGGCTGTAAGTGCACCCAAAGGGCTGATGGTTCCCGTGATTCGCAATGTGGAGAGCCTGGGACTGGCTGAGATTGAGCTGGCCATAGCGGATGTGGCGGAGAAAGCGCGCAAAGGGAGGTTGTCGATCCCCGAGATGACTGGTGGTACTTTCACCATTACCAATGGTGGTGTGTTCGGGTCGATGATGTCAACACCGATTATCAACCCGCCACAATCGGCCATTCTGGGGATGCATAATATCCTGGAACGTCCGGTAGCTATCGATGGAGAGGTGGTGATCCGACCGATGATGTATGTGGCGCTGTCGTACGATCACCGTGTGATCGACGGCAAAGATTCTGTCAGCTTTTTGATCAGGGTGAAACGATTGCTGGAGAATCCTACCGATATGCTTTTTGGCAGTAGTAACGGGGAAAAAGCGTTGCTGGAGATATGAGACTTATCTCTTCTTTTCTTTTTGTTGGCAATAGATATAGAGGAAATTATTGTTTTTCAGACAAAATAAGAAACGGATATATCTGTTTTACGGGTGGAATAGTTCATTCGGTCAATCCGACAATGGTGAACTTCGCAAATTTCAACAACAGCTGTTTCTTTCCTGCCGAATCGAACTCCACGAAGGCACGGCGGTCGTTGCCGCTCATCTCCATTGAGGTGACCACACCCCTGCCAAAACGTTCGTGCTCGATAACATGACCTACCTGCAGTGCTGACGCCTCTTTCGAGAGGGGGATGGAGGAGCCGGTTTGATGCACCGACATCTTTTTTTTCGGCGGAGTCTGTTTTATGCTATTCTGTATGCGTTGTTCGCGCATAGAACCCCAGAAATCATCCGCCTTTGGGGGACGGGAGACCTCTGATGCAGTTTTTTTGTCCATCGAGATGTAGGAGGGGTCAATATCTTTCAGGAAACGGCTCTCTGTCGCGGGGTTGATCTGCCCGTTCTTGAAGCGGCTTTTGGCGTAGCTGATGGTGCAGCTTTTCTTCGCCCTGGTGAGTGCCACGTAGAAAAGGCGCCGTTCCTCTTCCAATCCCCTCATTTCCGATTTCGCCATTCCCGAGGGGAATAGATCCTCCTCCATTCCCACCACGAACACATGATTAAACTCAAGACCCTTCGCGGAGTGCACTGTCATCAGGGTCACCTTCTCGTTGTCCGCATCTTTGTCGGTATCCTGATCGGTCAGCAGCGACACTTCCGAGAGGAAGTCGACCAGCTGATTCTTCTCCTCACCCTGCTCCTGGCGGGTAGCGACAAACTCGTTCATCGCATTGAGCAGCTCCTGAATGTTTTGTGTACGGCTCATGCCCTCGGGTGTCCTGTCGTCATACGCCTCTTTTGCGATGCCGCTGTTTTTTATCACCTCCTGTGCCAGCTGAAAGGCGTTCATTGTTTTGTTCTTTTCGATCAGATCACTGATGAGCGCGTGGAAGCCGCTCATTCTTTTTGCTGTTCCTGCATTGACATCCATGTTGTACTCCAGTGGGGATGCCAGTGCCAGCCAGAGGCTTATGTCGTGTCGCTGGGCTACTAATGTGATCTTACCGACGGTCACATTGCCGATGCCCCTTGCGGGGTAGTTAATGGTTCTGCGGAACGCCTCCTCATCGTTCGGGTTCACGATGATGCGGAAGTAGCTGATCACATCCTTGATCTCCTTACGCTGGTAGAACGACAGTCCGCCGTAAATACGGTAAGGGATATTGGTCTTTCGCAACGCCTCTTCAAAGATTCGTGACTGTGCGTTGGTACGGTAGAGGATGGCGAAGTCACTGAACGACGCGTGCTCTTCGAGCCGCATCCGGGCTATCTTGTTGGCGACGATCAGTCCCTCTTCGTAGTCGGAGAAAGCGTTTCTGATCTCAATCTTATCCCCCTCTTCATTCTCCGAGAAGACATTCTTGAAGATCTGCTCCGTGTTCTTTTTGATCAGGCTGTTGGCAGCATTGACAATGTTTTGCGTGGAGCGGTAGTTCTGTTCCAGCTTGAAGACCTGTGTCTCGGGGAAGTTGGATTTGAATTTCAGGATGTTGTCGATATTGGCTCCCCTGAAAGAGTAGATGCTCTGTGCATCGTCACCCACCACGCAGACGCGGTGATGCTTCTCTGCCAGCTGCTTCACGATGAGGTGCTGGGCAAAATTGGTATCCTGGTACTCATCCACCAGGATATACTGAAACTGATTGCGGTATTTCTCCAGCACATCAGGATGATCACGAAACAGGATATTGGTCTGCATCAGCAGGTCGTCGAAATCCATGCTGTTGCCCGAGCGCAGTCTGCTTTGATAGCGCTGATAGATCTGATAGATCAATGGTCTTTTGGCCATCTGGTCGTATTGCAATATCTCTGCATTGGCTGCATACATGCCCGGCGTGATAAGGCTGTTTTTTGCCCTCGATATCTGGTTGTGTACCGCCCCGGCTCTGTATTGTTTGTCATCCAGATTCAGCTCTTTCACGATCAGTTTGATCAGGTTCTTCGAATCGGAGGAGTCAAAGATGGTGAAGTTGCTCTGAAAGCCGATTGCCTCTGCTTCGTTACGCAGGATGCGGGAGAAGATGGCGTGGAAGGTGCCCATCCACAGTCTTCGTGCACTTTTCTCCCCCACCAGCTCTGCGATACGTGATTTCATCTCACGTGCCGCCTTGTTGGTGAAGGTGAGTGCCAGCAAGTAGTAGGGGGGGAGCCCCTGTTCCAGCAGATAGGCTATCTTGTAGGTGAGCAC
>JAENWZ010000084.1 GCA_016649795.1 Proteiniphilum sp.
ACTATCGACGATGACACACACGATTATTTTATCGAAAAAGGAATGGAGATGGGAGCAAACATCATCTGTGAGAAGCCTATGGCCATCGATGAGAAGAAAATTCAAACCATCATCGATGCAGAGAAAAGAACCGGGAAAGAGTGCAGGGTAACATTTAATTACCGCTACTCGCCCCATCGTGCAAAAATGTGGGAGATACTCCGTTCCGGGGAGATTGGTGAACCCACCTCTGTCGATTTCCACTGGTACCTCGATACATCTCACGGGGCGGACTATTTCAGAAGATGGCACAGACTGGTGGAGAAGGGTGGTTCCCTCTGGGTACACAAAGCAAGTCACCATTTCGATCTGCTGAACTGGTGGATTCAGAGTGATCCCGAAAGTGTCTATGCTCTGGGTGATCTGGAGTTTTACGGAAAGAACGGACCTTACAGGTCTGATAACTGCAGGAACTGCCCTCACAAAAAGGAATGCAACTTCTATTTCGACATCACAAGAAACGAAACACTCAAACGATTGTATGTTGATAATGAAAAATATGACGGTTATCACCGTGATGGCTGCGTATTCAGTAATGATGTGAACATCTATGATAAGATGGCGGCCACCATAAAATACAGGAATGGCGTCCAGGTAGCCTACTCATTGACCGCCTATTCCCCTTACGAGGGTTATAGAATAGCCTTCAACGGCACCAAAGGGAGGATGGATGCATGGATCCAGGAATCAAAATCCACCAGCGATGCAAACTATGACGAGATCGTTGTCTTCAAAAATTTCGGGAAGAGAGAATATATTCAGATACCACAGGGTGCCGGACACGGAGGAGGCGATAAACTGCTGAAAGATCAGATCTTCATTCTTCATACGGCCGACCCGCTGCAGCAGGCTGCCGGCGTGAGAGACGGCGCATTGGCCTGCCTCGTGGGTATTGCCGCAAGAAAGAGCATCGCCTCGAAAGAACCGGTGATGATCAAAGATCTGACAACCATTCAACCCCTGGAGACGAAAGCGTACAGAAAAATATTGTAAAGAGGAGAGAGCAACAAACGTGGGTAGCTGATACAGGTGACGGGGTTAGTTGGTAATCACCAGCCCTGAGACCTGTAAATCCTTATCCATTGAACTGCTCCCCACCAAAATCTCGTAATTCCCGGGTGTGACACTTACACTTTGGGTTGCTTCGTTCCACCACTCCAGCTCTTTCTCACCCAGCTCAAAAGTGACCTCTGCCGTTTTTCCGACAGGGATGAACAACCGTTTGAACGAACGTAGTGTCTTAAGGGGTCCAGCAGCATCACCCACCTTTCTCAGGTAGAGCTGTACCACCTCATCACCATCGCGTTTACCACTGTTGGTCACCGGAACAGTCAGCTTCACACTTTGTCCCGCAGCAACACGCTCTTTATCCAAAACCGGTTTGCCATAGTGAAAAGTGGTGTAGCTGAGCCCATAGCCGAACGGGAAGAGAGGCTCCAGCTTCATATATCGATAGGTACGCCCCTGCATGCTGTAATCCTCGAAATCGGGCAGCTGTGAGAGGTCACGATAGAAGGTAACCGGTAAACGTCCGGCGGGATTGTAATCACCAAACAGCACCTCAGCGACGGCAGTACCACCCTCCTGTCCCGGATACCATGCCTGAAGAATGGCTTCACACATCTCCGACTCCGGCACCAGTGCGACAGGGGAACCGGAACAGTTCACCATCACGATCTTCTTGCCGGCACGGTGAAGGGCTGTGATCAGTTCACGTTGCACGGCAGGAAGTTCAATATCTGTGCGGTCACCACCCCTGAACCCGGGCAGATCGACTCCCATCTCCTCCCCTTCGAGAGAGGGAGAGATACCACCCACGAAGATCACCACATCGGTATCTTTCACTCTCTCCACCGATTTTCTGATATCTACATCATCCTTGAAACCCAGGTCGAAATTGAGCCGCGCCTCGTTCGTGAGTGGCTCATAGGCTATTTCCAGGTCATACCCCCTTCCAGCCTCCACAGCCATCGTATGTGACACCTTGCGGGTACCGTGCCTGTTGGTGAAAGAGGCCACCTCTTCCCCATCAACCTTTAGCTTTACAATGCCGGAGCAGTTAAAATCAAACAATATCTCACCCGATTTCTCAGGGGTTAATACACTTGTATAGGCAGCAGAGAACCCTGTCAGGTTGACACCGGGGGCAAAAACAGTTGCTCCACCTGCAGAGAAACGGAAAGGTGTGTTTATCTGTACTGTTGCTGCCGGAGCACCTTCCTGTTGGGTATTGTTCCAGTAACGCCCACTGAAGCCGGCTCCTCCGGGCGACTGGCACTGGTTGAAAACACTCCTGATCACGGTACGTTCAGCCCATGATGATCCCTGCTCGTATATCAAGCGGTCGTCGGGGCCAATGGCTGCCTCTAATCCCTGAAGAATGGTCACCGTACGACGGGGGGTACCATTGTAGTTGCCCCACTGCATCACAGAGTCGTTGGCATTGGGACCCATCACAGCGATGGTGAGTCCACCTCTCTTCAGTGGCAGAAAGTCATTTTTGTTCTGCAGCAGCGTCATCGACCGGCGGGCCATGTCGAGGGCAAGCGAGTCGTGCCTGGCCGAGGCCACGACGGAGTGGGGTATCTGTGTCCAGGAGACCTTCGCCGGATCATCCATCTCACCCAGTGCAAAACGGGCCTTCATCAACCGCCTGACAGAGACATCAATATCCGACTCATCGATCAGACCTTTCTCCACACTCTCCAGCAGTGCCTTATAGCTTGAACCACAATCCAGGTCGGTACCGCTTAGTACTGCAGCAGCAGAAGCCTCAGCGGCATCGGCATGGGTCAGGTGTCCATGATTCATATAAAAATCAGCGACCGCACCGCAATCGGCCACTACCACCCCCTCATAACCCCACTCATCACGGAGTATCTGCATCAGCAGCCGGTCGCTTCCGCAACAGGGTTCACCCTCAAACCGATTGTAAGCACACATCACCTGTTGTACTTTCCCCTCTTTGACCAATGCTTTAAATGCCGGAAGATAGGTTTCCTGCAGATCACGCGGGTCGATATTCTCCGCGTTGAAGGAGTGTCGGTTCCACTCAGGTCCGGAATGCACAGCGAAGTGCTTGGCACAGGCGTGCAGCTTATCATATTTTTGATCATCGGAACCCTGCAGCCCCTTCACCACCATCAAGCCCATGCGGGAAGTGAGATAAGGATCCTCCCCATAGGTCTCTATTCCCCTGCCCCAGCGCGGGTCACGTAACAGGTTCACAGTGGGTGTCCAGACGGTGAGCCCCTGATACCGTTCGTAACTTCCCTGTGAAACGTAGAAAGCATTCTTGGCTCGTGCTTCGTCTGAGACAGACTCAAAAACATGAAAGAGTGCTTCCTTATCGAACGAGGCGGCCATACCGATAGGTTGAGGATAGACAGTAGCCAGTCCCGATCGCCCCACTCCATGCAAGGCTTCGTTCCACCAGTTGTATTGCTTTATACCCAACCGTTCCACAGGAAGAGATGCATCCTGCATCAGTTGCACCTTCTCCTCGAGGGTGAACCTTTTCACCAGATCTTCCGCCCTTTTTTCAGGGGAGAGTGAACTGTTTGTGTAGGAAGTGTTACAACCGGCCAAAACCACCAGTAAGAGAGTGAGCAGGAAAAAGTGTTGTTTTGCAATCATGGTTGATATCATTTATCTGTTTATCATTATCTAAGTCTGTAATTCTCTATGAAAGAATCGTGTTACCTTGAAATAGAATATAAAAATAGATTAAAAAATGAATATATAAAAGAAAGAATGATTTTGATCTGCATTCATAGGCGAAAAACGATTATTGAGCGTGCATTCTCATATGCTTATCTTACTTAAAAAAACGTGATGTTGAAAATCTATGGAAGAAACAGCTAATAAAAAATATGTGCACTGAACAGGTTTTTTATTGGTAAACAAAAAATAAGTTGTAATTTAGTGCTCGAGCACAGTTGTATAAAAATTAATATTAACTTTTCATTCATGCACAAGAAAATCCGGATAATAGATATTGCAAAGATGGCCGGTGTTTCAAAGGGAACAGTAGACAGGGTGATGCATAACCGCGGGAACGTATCGGATTCAGCCCGTATAGCCATTGAAAAGGTGCTGGAAAAGGTGAATTACAAGCCTAATATCCATGTCTCCGCGATATCGTTAAAAAGTAGATACAAGATTATCGTTACCACACCGGAAGTGTCGCCCGGTGCTTATTGGGAAAGTATTCACAACGGTATCCGGCACGCACTGGAGGAATATGAAAATGTCAGGGTGGAACTTCAGGTTTTTACCTACAACCAGTACGATGTATACTCTTGCCGGGAGACATATGAGAAGATTGCCGCTTTCGAAATGGATGCCCTGATTATTGGACCGACCTTTAACGAGGAGACAGTCAACCTGTGCAAAAAAATGGATGAGAGAGAGATTCCCTACATCTTTGTGGATTCAGCCATAGAGGACACTTCTCCTTTGGCGTTCTTCTCTGCCGATCACTATGTTTGCGGGTACATGATGGCCAAACTGATCACCTCCATTATTCCCGATCATGCAAATATCGCCATCTTTCAGGCGGTAAGAACAGGGGACAGAAGCGCCAACTCAACCATTCTCAGAAAAAAGGGATTTACCGACTATCTTGAAAAAAACAGATGCACCAACCTTATCCTGAGTATCCCTTTTTCCGTTACGGCGCCTGAAGACAACGAGATGTATCTGTCTCGTTTATTCCGCAGTCAAAGGGATATTCCGGCCATTGTGGTATTAAATTCCCGGGGTTATTTTATCGCAAATTACCTTGCAACCAATCATATCAAAGGAGTGAAGATGGTCTGTATGGACCTGACGACGGCAAATATTAAAGCGCTCAAAAAAGGTCAGATCGATTACCTTATAGGGCAGGAGCCTGAATATCAAGGGTTCTATGCAATGAAGACGTTACTTGAGTACTTGATTTTCAAAAAGACAGTAACAAAGAAGAACTATGTTCAACTGGATATTTTAACAAGAGAAAACATAGATTTTTATAAAAACTTCAACAATATCATGTATTAGCTTATCACTACCATACCTGAACAGTCGAAGGGATTGGAAACTGCCATTATTGAAGTAAATTCGTCAGAATGAATCTGTTCAATTAATTTCTTGAGAATGCAATAATTAACAAACTTTTGACAAATTACCTGAACGAAACGGATTGTGCTCGTTCACAACTAAAAAATTAGTGCTATATTTGCATGCAGGAAAGGGTACCTCATTCGCAGTTAATCAATTAATTTTTGCACTGCTATTTTCTGAATTTGCATTTTTTTTTAAATGTATGTTGTAAATAAGTTGAAAACCCATCGGACAAATGTCTGACGATATTTTAATTTGAGAGGAAAAAAGTATATGAAAACAAATTATCAATTACGCTATGCTGCGCATCCGGAAGATGCCAAATCTTACGACACAAAACGATTACGCAATGATTTCCTTATTGAAAAAGTATTCAGCAGGGACGAGGTGAATATGGTATACTCCATGTACGACCGTATGATTGTGGGAGGAGCGATGCCCGTGAATGAGTCGCTCCGGCTGGAAGCAATTGACCCGTTGAAACAGCCCATTTTCCTGCGTAACCGCGAGCTGGGGATCTTCAACGTTGGAGGTAAAGGAAAGGTTAAGGTGGGAGAAACTGTTTTTGAACTCAATTACAAAGAAGCCCTCTATATAGGATCAGGCGACCGTGAAGTCAATTTTGAAAGTGATGATGCTGCGCAACCGGCAAAATTCTACTTCAATTCAGCCAATGCACATCGCAACTATCCCGATAAAAAAGTGACCAAAACCGATGCCATTGTCGCAGAGATGGGTTCTCTGGAGACTTCCAATCACAGGTACATCAATAAGATGATCGTGAACCAGGTACTTCCAACCTGCCAGTTGCAGATGGGAATGACCGAGCTGGCAGCAGGCAGCGTTTGGAATACCATGCCGGCGCATGTGCACTCCCGCAGGATGGAGGCATACTTCTATTTCGAGGTGCCCGAAGATCAGGCAGTCTGTCACTTCATGGGTGAGGTGGATGAAACACGCCACATCTGGATGAAAGGCGACCAGGCCGTACTCTCTCCCGAATGGTCCATACACTCAGCTGCTGCCACGAGCAACTACACCTTTATCTGGGGCATGGCAGGGGAAAACCTCGATTATGGTGATCAGGATTTTTCAAAAATAGTCGATTTACAATAAAAGAAGATATAAGATGGTTAATTTCTCGTTAGAAGGAAGAGTAGCACTTGTTACAGGAGCATCATACGGCATTGGTTTTGCCATGGCCACAGCGCTGGCCGAAGCAGGTGCAACAATCGTGTTCAATGATATCAAACAGGAGCTGGTTGACAAAGGCCTTGCCAACTACAGGGAGATAGGGATAAAAGCACATGGTTACGTCTGTGATGTAACCAACGAAGATCAGGTGAATGCCTTCGTTGCGCAGGTGACGGAGGAGGTGGGTGTGATAGATATCCTGGTGAACAATGCGGGTATCATCAAGCGTATACCCATGCATGAGATGACTGCTGCGGAGTTCCGCCAGGTGATCGATATCGACCTGAATGGTCCTTTTATCGTCTCCAAAGCGGTCATCCCGCACATGATCAAAAAAGGACATGGCAAGATCATCAATATCTGCTCCATGATGAGTGAGCTGGGACGTGAGACCGTTTCTGCCTACGCAGCAGCCAAGGGGGGATTAAAGATGCTGACAAAAAACATCTGCTCCGAATATGGTGAGTACAACATTCAGTGTAACGGCCTCGGACCGGGATATATAGCCACTCCCCAAACCGCTCCCCTCAGGGAGACACAAGCCGATGGTTCCCCGCATCCGTTCGACTCCTTTATCATTGCCAAAACGCCGGCAACACGTTGGGGAACACCCGAGGACCTTAAGGGACCGGCCGTTTTTCTTGCTTCGGATGCCTCTAACTTCGTGAATGGACATATCCTCTACGTAGATGGCGGTATTTTGGCTTATATAGGTAAACAACCCTGATAAATAATTTTTAATCGTATGAGAACAAATTATTTGCTACTACTATCAATTTCGTTATTTCTTTTTGGATGTACTACAACAAAAAGTGAACTGACCCTGCAAATTGAGAATCCCGGGATAACTGACAGGGATAATGAGATGGTTGAAGTTGCATGGGAAAAAATTCAACAAAAACTTTCCCTGGCGGCAGATCAAACCATTATTATCACCGATAGCGAGGGACTGCAGTTACCCTACCAGCTAGTGACTAACGGCAAAGAAAAGGCAGAGACACTTATCTTTCCCGTTTCCCTGAAAGCGGGAGAAAAAAGCGTTTACCGTCTCTCGATAGGAGATCCCGCACCATTTCAACCCCTGGTTTACGGCCGACTGGTGCCTGAACGGAAGGACGACTTCGCATGGGAGAATAACCGCACTGCCTTCAGGGTCTATGGTCCCGCGCTGAAAGCTACAGGAGAGATAAGCAACGGGATGGATTTCTGGGCAAAAAATACCGAATCGCTTATCATAGATAAATGGTATAAAAACGACCTGTCGGGGGTAGCTTCTTACCACGTGGATCACGGCGAAGGGCTGGACTTCTACAAAGTAGGGAGAACGCTGGGTTTGGGCATGACAGCCCCTCTCCACAACGACACGCTCTGCCTCGGGGACAATTTCGTTTCGGCAGAGATCCTCGATAAAGGACCGCTTCGTTTCACTTTCAAACTCACGTACGATCCTTATATGGCCGGTGGACATGAGATAAAAGAAACACGGATTATCTCCCTCGATGCCTATAGCCATTTCAACAGGGTGACCAATATTTTCGAGACAGATAGCTCTCATTTAATGCTGGCAACAGGTATCGTGATGGCTCAGGATCAACCGGAAATCACCTTTGACGACAACAGCGGCATCATCGCTTACGAGATACCCGGTGACGACACCAACGGAATTATCTATACCGCGGCCATTCATCCTGATGGGTTTGATTCTGTCGGAGTGTTGAACGGGCATTATGCAGGGATGAACAGTTATCAGCCCGGGGAAACGTATACCTACTATACAGGAGGAGGCTGGAGTAAAGCCGGATTTAAGAGTTTCGATGACTGGACAGCGTTTTTAAAAGAGAAGAAAGAGAATATAAATCAACCATTCACAATAAATATTGACTAATAATGCATAAAGTAGTCACTTTTGGTGAGATCATGCTGCGTCTGGCCACACCGGGTTATAAAAGATTCATTCAGTCCGATAATCTCGGTGCCACTTTTGGCGGAGGTGAGGCCAATGTGGCCTGTCTCTTATACACATCTCCGAGCCCACGAGACTTCGGCCTATCTCGTATGCC
>JAENWZ010000256.1 GCA_016649795.1 Proteiniphilum sp.
GCTTATAATGGTAGTAGAACTGAGGAATAAAGTCTTCATCCACAGCTGTTTTGTATCCACTGGGTTTGATCACAAAGAGTGTGTTTCCTACGCTGACCGGGACAGAATAGAATCCTTTCGCGTCGGTTAGTACCACATCGGGGCCGTTGGAGACGGCAACATCGGATATGCCCGCTTCACGTCTATCTTTTTTTCCGTTGCTGTTCGCATCGTCGTACACATATCCTTTGGCTATCTCTTGTGAATAAGCAATCAAAGCGGTGAACAGCAGCAATAATGTAAATAGCTTTTTCTTCATTTTATTTTTATTTTGTTTACTATTCTTTTGAACAACACACAGCTGTTTTTGTTCTCTTCCTCCTGTTACGAAATGGTGAAGTTTTTAACCGGGAAAGAATAAGCGGACCTGCGTGAGATGCATCCCCAGCGTATGTTTCACGATAGAGGTGCACCTTCGTCGGTGTCCGCTTTGAGAATATCTCTTATTTGTGTTCAATAGCGTAAAACCGATTTTTCAGTGATCTCCTTGCTCTCTTTTACAGGTACCAGGGTGAAGCCCCATTTGTAATCCCTGTTCGCGGGAAGAGTATGTTGGGGTAGGGGGCGATCACCCCAGCTGTTGTAGCCTGCCACACCCTGCTGCTTCATATCCACACACACCTCCACATAATCCTGCGGATTGATATCGTTAAAATGCGTTTGGCGGGGGCGGTTATTCTTCGCCTTCTCCTCAGAACGACCGGCAATCTCCTCACGGCTCATGTTGTTCCACTGATAGGGGCGATGGGTTGCCTCCTCAGCATCGAAATCCTCCACGCTGTTACGCAGGGCATTGAACCCAATAGTATTGTCGGCTACAACCATCAAACCTATTTTTCCGTTTGTGAGAGCCACCCAACGGGTATCGGTTCTGTGACCATTCTCCTGTGGACGGACATAGGGGAAGTAGAGCGCTTCGGCAGTGGTCTGATACAATCCGACTTTCGATCCGGAGGCTCTGTCGATGTAGTTCTCACCCGGGCCGCGTCCGAAATACATCACTCTGTTCATTGTCGCCGGCAGGCGGAAGCGTACGCCGATACGGGGAACGGTGAGAACAGATGATGCTTTGCGTGCTGCCGCTGCTTCAGGGGAAAAAGTAGCGGTCAGGGTAGCGGTGGAATGGAACGCCACCTCTACATTTACAACACCTACAGGATAAATGGTATATTTTACCCTGTAGAGATTGCCGGCATCGAGCAGGTAGGTTGTCTCCACCACTGCATGATTCCCCTCTGTATAGGCTTTGGTATCAGTCACGTTGAAGTTTCTGCTCGACTGCTTCCAGACCTGCAAACGGTTAGGAGCACCATTGCCGTAGTCGTTGTCGTTGGGAGCGCGCCAGAAATTGGGCTGCACGCCGAATCCCCTGTCAAAATAGTCAGTTCCTTCCACTTTATAGGAGGTAACCATACCGCTTCTCTTGTCAAAGATGAATTGGAGATCCCTTGACTGCACATCGATGATATCTTCTGAATCGGTCACTTTCAATACACCGTTCCCAGAGTTGTCGGTAAATTCCTGTTTGGGTGTGGTTACGGGAAGAGAAAACTGTTCAATGGCAACCACATGGCCGGCAGGTACCAGCAGAGCCTCTTTTTTCTGAACGACCTCGAAATTGACGAAATACTCCATTCCTGCTTTTGGCTGTAAATTGCCAAGGGGAACAGTGATCTCGGTCGATTGCTGTGGCAACAGTGAAATATTTAAACTGCCTTCAGAGATCTTTTTTCCGTTTTCAGTGATAAAATAGCTGAAGCTGTAACTGTCGGTGTTGGAGAAATAGAGACGATTGATCACCCGGAATAATCCTTTAGATATATCCACCCCTTCGAATGCGAAATTTTGATACACATATTTCACCTCAGCCAGCGCAGGGTGGGGGGAACGGTCGGGATTCACCAGTCCGTTACAGAGGAAGTTCCCATCACTGGGCATATCCACTCCGTAGTCTCCGCCATATTTATAAAAGAGGCTTCCATTCTCGTCGAAGGCTTCCATCCCCTGATCAACCCAATCCCAGATATAGCCTCCCTGCAGGTTGGGGTATTTGTTGATGGCCTCCCACTGAAGATCAATGTTGCCATTGGAGTTGCCCATTGCATGAGAATATTCGGAAGGGATGACAGGACGGTCGCTGCCTTTATTCCCTATCTCTTCAAGCCATGCTGCACTTGGATACTGGGGGACATACATATCTGTATTGTAGTCCCACAGAGCTCGTTCATAGTTCACGGGACGATCCATAAAATTACGCTCCTGGTCTTTAAGAAACCTGTAGGTATAGAAGAAATTGATCCCGTTTCCGGCTTCATTTCCCAGTGACCAGATGGTTACAGAGGGGTGATTCTTATTCCTTTCGAACATATTCACCGTTCTCTCCATATGAGCCTCTTTCCATTCGGGGTGTCTGGAGAGTGACTGTTCTCCGTAGTAGAGCCCGTGCGATTCAATGTTTGCTTCGTCGTATATGTACAATCCGTATTCACTGCAGAGTTCATAAAAACGTCTCGATTGGGGGTAGTGTGAGAGGCGTACGGTGTTGATGTTGTGCTGTTTCATCAGCCCGAAATCTTTCCGCATCAACTCTTCGGTCACATAATGACCCGTTTTGGGATTGGTTTCGTGAATATTCACCCCTTTCAGTTTAATCGGCTGCCCGTTCACAAGGAACAACCGATCTGTTCTCTCACCGGTTTTCACCGGTTGGATCTCTAAACGACGGAATCCGACGGGGTAGGGGACCACCTCTCCTGCTGTCTCACCCTCTTTCGTGACGGTGATGAGCAGTTTGTAGAGGTTCGGGTGCTCAGGATGTCCATGTAGCTACATCAGGGAGCTCAGCACTGAAACGAATGGCATTTTCGCCATTACCCTGCATGCTGACAGGTTTGGTACCGGTAGCAACACTTTTCCCGGAGGCATCCAATAATTCGAATGTAACTTTTGCATTAGAAATCAATGAACTGTAATTACTTACGGTCGTTTCCAACTCGAAGATACCGTTTTTGTAACTGTTATCAAGAGTCGATTTCACCCGGAAATCGCGAAGTGATGTTTTGGGTTGCGACCATAAGAAGAGATCGCGCTCTATGCCACTGATACGCCAGAAATCCTGACATTCGAGATAAGAACCTGTGCTCCAGCGGAATA
>JAENWZ010000058.1 GCA_016649795.1 Proteiniphilum sp.
AGGTAATACAGTTAAATTGTTTGAAGAGGGTGCAACCATCCCTTTTATCAGCCGCTACCGTAAGGAGGCGACGGGAGGGCTGGATGAAGTACAGATTGCAGATATAAAAGAGATGAACGAGAAATTGCTCGATTTGCAGAAACGAAAGGATTTTGTACTTAAGACGATCTCCGACCAGGAGAAACTGACACCGGAGCTCGAAAATAAGATAACCGAATGCTGGGACAGCACTGAGTTGGAAGATCTCTATCTGCCGTTTAAGCCAAAGCGTCAGACACGTGCAGAGATTGCCCGTAAAAAAGGATTGGAGGGATTGGCCCAGTGGCTGATGACACAGCAGACAGGCTCGCCGGCAGCGAAAGCCGCGCAATTTATCACAAACGAGGTTACCGAAAGTAATGAAGCACTGAAGGGAGCACGCGACATCATTGCTGAATGGGTGAATGAAGATGCACAAGCACGGCAAACTATCAGAACATTTTTTGCCAGGGAGGCGGTGATCATATCGAAAGTGGTGAAAGGGAAAGAGGAAGAAGGAGAAAAATATGCCGACTATTTCGAATTCTCTGCTCCCCTCTCCAAGTGCCCTTCACACCGCATCCTCGCTATCAGGCGTGGGGAGAAGGAGGGTTTTCTGCGTGTTTCCATCTCACCCGACGATGAGAAATGCCTCAACAGGCTGGTACCCCTTTATGCGAAGAATGATACCGAAGCTGCTGACCAGGTGGAAGATGCCGTTACGGATGCATACAAAAGATTATTGAAGCCCTCCATCGAGACGGAGTTCGCCAACCTCTCCAAAGAGAAAGCCGATGAAGCAGCCATTGCCGTCTTCGTCGAAAATCTCCGCCAGTTGCTGTTATCCCCGCCCCTGGGGCAGAAACGGATACTGGGTCTTGATCCCGGCTACCGTACCGGTTGCAAACTGGTATGCCTGGATGAGCAGGGCAATATGCTCCACAATGAAACCATCTACCCTCACCCGCCGCAGAATGAATTCACAAAATCGGAAGGGAAAGTGGTACAGATTGTCTCCACATACAAAATAGATGCCATTGCCATTGGCAACGGTACCGCCAGCCGTGAAACAGAGCGTTTTATCACCAACCTGCGCTACGAAAAAGAGGTGAAAGTGTTTGTGGTGAGCGAGAACGGCGCTTCGGTCTATTCTGCATCGAAGATAGCACGCGATGAGTTCCCTGAGTATGATGTAACCGTGCGTGGCGCTATCTCAATAGGCAGGCGACTGAGCGACCCGCTGGCCGAACTGGTGAAAATAGATCCCAAATCAATTGGTGTGGGACAGTATCAGCATGACGTGGACCAGACGAAACTGAAACGGTCCCTCGACCAGACGGTAGAGAGCTGCGTAAACCTGGTGGGTGTGAACCTCAACACTGCCAGCAAGCATCTGCTCACCTACGTGTCGGGACTGGGCGAGTCACTGGCACAGAATATAGTGAACTGGCGGACTGAGAATGGTACCTTCCGTTCACGCAGGGAACTGAAAAAAGTACCCCGGCTGGGTGAGAAAGCGTATGAACAGTGCGCCGGATTTCTTCGCGTTCCCGGGGCAGAAAACCCGCTGGATAATTCGGCTGTTCACCCCGAGAGCTATACCATCGTGGAGAAGATGGCCAAAGAGCTCAATTGCTCATTGACAGAGCTGATCGGTAACAAACCGCTTATCGACACCATCGATATCAACCGTTACAAAACGGCTGAGGTCGGAACAGCAACATTGACCGATATTCTGCAGGAACTGGAAAAACCGGGACGTGACCCCCGCTCAAAAGTAGAGACGCTTGAATTTGACCCTGACATACGTCTGATTACCGATCTGAAAGAGGGTATGGTTTTACCCGGCATCGTTACCAATATCACCAACTTTGGTTGCTTTGTGGATGTAGGCATCAAGGAGAACGGACTGGTACATATCTCGGAACTGGCGGACCGATTCGTGTCGAACCCCACAGAGGTGGTCTCACTCCACCAGCATGTGAGCGTAAGAGTAGTATCTGTTGATTTGGAAAGGAAACGAATACAACTCTCGATGCGAAGTGTGTAATCTGAACGGTTATCGTAGATTTATACCTTAAAGTCGATGGTCAGCTGCCGCTCCGGTAGTGCAAAACTCCTACGATGAAAAGATGTGATGCCATGCTCTTTGATCGCTTCGCGGTGTTTTTCAGTGGGATAACCTTTATTGCTTGCCCAATGGTATTGAGGTAATTGCTCGTGCAATTGTTTCATATGTTCATCTCTGTATGTTTTCGCAAGAATGGATGCAGCAGCAATCGACATATACTTCGCGTCTCCTTTTATCACACAGGTATATGGAATATCACGGTAAGGGCGAAAGCGGTTTCCGTCCACTAAAACATGTTCGGGCATCATGCTGAGTTTCGCCAATGCTCTCTGCATCGCCTCAACAGATGCCCAAAGGATATTCATCTGGTCTATCTCTTCCGGCGAACAGGTTCCCACGGCGTAACTAAGGGCGTTCTCCTCAATAATGATGCGCAATGCATCCCGTTGTTTTTCTGTGAGCTGCTTCGAATCATTGAGCCAATCACAGCGAAAATGATCGGGAAGGATCACCGCCGCGGCAAACACAGGTCCTGCCAGGCAACCACGTCCCGCCTCGTCACATCCCACCTCGATACAACCCGATCTCATGCAAAACTGTAATGGATTGTGCTTTTTCATGGCTTTACTTCTTCCACTTTACATCACTCCTTTTTTCAAAGGAATCACCACATTGATATCCCCGGGAGGGAAGTCGAAAGTAAACTCATCAATCTCAGCCTCATCTCCCAGCAGGGAAGCAAACATACGAATAGCACGCTCCATCTCCTGGTCAGGCTTTTCATCACCGCGCACATGCATCATATATAGCTTCACAATCACATCGGTAAACGCCTCCATCGTTGTTGCGGGCAACGGCATACCCATCGCGATCAGCTTACCCTTTGCCACCCTGCGGGTGATCATTTCCAGCCTTTGTCGGGACTCCTCCTCAAAAGCGGCATGACCGGGGATTTTGTCCACAAAACGTGTATCAACGGACAAATTACACTCATCCAAAATCATCATTCGCCAGGCAAATGGATATTGCGCCAGGCTGGATGTTTCAATATCGTAAATAGTATTACCCTTCGGAGTAGTGCGCAGAGTGATATCGTTGGAATGAAAATGACCGGTGAAAATCACTTTCAGCCCCGCATCTGCAAGTATATCGGCGTTCTTTTCCCAATCATCCACCAGATAATCGGGAAAAAAAGCCGACTGGTAGGCCATATGCTCCACCAGGCCATGGTGCATCATCCCAATAACCCTGATTCCTTTTTCTTTTGCTTTCTGAAGCAGAGAGAGTGCCCACTCCATGGTCTGCGGACGTATGCGACCGCCGGTGATGGAGCCGGTGGTATATTCATCGTAACGGCTGCTATCGAAGCAGAGCAGCCAGGTATCCTCATCAACTGCTGCAAGATAACTCAGTGAAGCGCTATCTTTTTTCAGCGCATCTCCATATCCGAAAGATCGATACAGTTTCGCGAACTCCTCTTTTGAAATATTCTCTACAGGTGTTGCTTTGACATCAGTATAAGCTTTGGCGTCGGGGATATTGATATCGTGATTCCCCGGGATCACAAAAATACGGGTTCCCCGTTTCTGCAGAGGTCGCAATTTTTCAATAAAATCGAGGTGGCTTTGCCTCTCTCCGTGATTGGTAATATCTCCCGATACAAGCAGAATATCAGGGTTCTCCTTTACTAAATCTCCAAGCATCTTATCCAGAACCTTATGCTGATCTGTCACGTTCCTTCCTGTGGACTTTTCAAATGCGTAGAGCGCCTCGCTCTCTCCGGCAAGCCGGGGAGAGAGAAAATGAATATCGGTGATCACGGCTATTTTCAGTTCGGCGCCACTCTTACCCCTGGCGATGGAGTAATATTCATCAGGTACCTGGGCAGAGAGTGAAAAGCTTATAAACAGAAAAACAACAGCGAGAATGCTGCCAGATGAATAGTTCATTTCTTATATAATATAGGTACGAAACCGTTATATGATGACTTTAGCAGGAAGTACAAATTTAATTAATTCATCCAACCCAGCCTCACGCAAAACGGTAAAAAATAAAAAAAGGAAAAGGAAGAATGGTGTATAACGAGGAATATCAGGAATTAAGGATTCTCTCTATCTCTTCAATGTCGGAGCGGAAGCCTTTGTCTACCTCATAAAAGTTCTTCACCGTGTTGCATGCATGCAGTACTGTGGCATGATTGCGGTTACCCACCTGTATCCCTATTTGAGAAAGTGATAACTCGGTGTGCTTTTTGATAAAATACATGGTCACCTGACGCGCCTGCACAATTTCACGTTTACGGGATGCTGACTGAATCAGATCTCTATTGACATTGAAAAACTGTGAAACAGTATCCTGTATTTTCTGTACGGTAATACGTTTCTTCTCAAATTTGATGCTCTGTTCCATCACCCGTCGGGCCAGGGTCATATCAATCTCCCGATTGTTTATGATGGAATGTGCCATCAAGGAAACCACTATTCCTTCCAGATCGCGCACATTTTCCGTCACATTCTCAGCAATGAATTCAATCACATTCTCGGGAATGGAGAGCCCGTCTGAGAGAACCTTATTCTGAAGAATTTTTTTACGAAGCTCTTTATCGGGACGCTCCAGTTTTGAGGTAAGCCCCCAACGAAAACGGGTGAGCAGACGCTCTTCCATCCCTTGCATATCCATAGGTGCACAATCAGAAGTCATCACCAATTGTTTGTTGTTCTGATGCAGGTGATTGAAAATATGAAAAAAGGTGTTCTGCGTTTTCTCCAAACCGGAGAGTTCATGGATATCATCAACGATAAGCACATCGATACTCTGATAGAAATTGATGAAATCATTGATCGTGTTGAAGCGGCGGGCATCGGTAAACTGAACCTTGAACAGATGAGCAGAAAGATACAACACTTTTTTGTCAGGATAGAGCTCCTGCACTTTCGAGCCGATGGCATGACAGAGATGTGTTTTCCCCACACCTGAATGTCCATGTACGAAAAGTGGGTTGAAAGCTGTTTTGGCCGGATTGTTCGCTACTGCCTCAGCAGCTGTACGTGCCAAACGATTGCTTTCACCTTCAAAGAAATTAAGAAACCTGTATTTTGAATTAATCTGCGAATCAAATTCCGATGTCTCAACCCTGTCGAATGGACTGGGTACTTTCGCTGTAATTTTTTTGTTGCTGTTCTTGTCAGCTCCTATATATGGTTTACTCTCTCCGCGAAGCTCAACAGCTGTATTGCTTTCTGTTTCTACAAGAATCCTATAGTTGAGTATGGTACCCTCCCCAATTTCCCGGTAAAGGGTTTGCTGAATAAGATCAAGGTATTTGTCCTCCAGATATTCGTAGAAAAACTGACTGGGAACCTGCACAGTAAGTACATGATCCTGGTATTTTAGAGGAACAATAGGATGAAACCACGTATTGAATGCCGGTTCGGGAATATTATCCCGAATGATATTCAAACAATTGTTCCACAAAAGCTGGCAGTCACTATTCATTGAATTCAAAAATGATCTTTTTTTTTCCTGTAATTGGATACAAATTTTCAAAAAATAAACGAGAAAAAAAAATGAACTTTTTTAAGGAAATTCTTTTTCCGAAAAAAAGGCTATTTATCAGCAAAATAGAGGTATGACTCTATTAAACAACACTATAGCATATCATTAAATTTCGGACATAGCTGATTAACAACACGATATAAGAATAACATTCACTTCGCTAAAATTACAAAAATAGTACATTTATGTTACTTAATGTTGGTCAGCCAAAGAGTTTCAACCTTATTCACCCGAAGGGTGTCATTTAGAATGATTCTATTTAAATTATCCGAAAATAAAAAAATTGAAACCTCACAAACCTAGAATAATCGCACTTTTATGCTCAAATACCGCTCCGGATTCTGACGTATGTCTTCGAGCAGTTTTGTGGCAGTATCAATTGTCACATTGAGGCTGTCGTGCAGTTTTGTATCATTCATCAATAAACCCAATGAATTATCGTCGCTGTTTATTTTTGTTGTCAGCAGTTTCAGATTGTTCACTGTCTTATCGATTGATGAGAATGTGCTTTTCATATCCATTTGGGTGAGCTCTTCGCTAACTTTTTTCAAATCGCCCGATACAGAGTTTAGGTTGCTACTTATCTCCGGCAAATCCTTCTCCAGAGATCTGATGATCCTGTTAAGACTTGTACTGGAGCGATTAAGCTGATCTACGGTGCTGCCGATACCTACAATTGATTTCTCCCATGCAGGATTCGACATCAATTTATTTAAGGTGAAAAGAACAGAATCGATCCGCAGAAGGATTGAATCAGCTTTAGGCATCACTCCGGCAACACCATCCATCACGCCTGTAACTTTACTCCCGGTGAGGGTATCACCTGGCTGCAGGTAGACATCGGATGGTACCATCACAAGATTCGCATTAGAGGCACCAAACAGATCAATACCATATTCGACATAACTACCTTCAGGAATCCGCATATCTTCCTCAAGGTTGATTCCGACGGCAAACCGCATCGGATCGGGACTGATCATCCTGATGTTGCTTACCAGCCCTATCTGATAGCCTTTCACATATACCGGTGAAGATAAAAGCAAATTGGAGACATCTTCAAAAACAGCATAATATAGATTCTGTTTTTTCAGCACGTTGACCCCTTTCAGGAAATTAATCCCGAAATAAATCATAAAAAGGCTGGCAATAAATGCCAAGCCGATAAGCGCATTTCTGGTTATTTTAGTTTTCATTCGTTTTATTATTTCACCCGCTCACCATTCACGAACTCAATAATGAAAGCGTCCTTGAACTTTTTGTGTACCTCACGAAGTGATGTTTTAATCTCTTCAGGACTGGTTGTACTTGCATAAGTGTATTTATATGTTTGACCATCGGTATAATAACTGACAGGACTGAGTCCTTTAAAAACCGATGCTCCTTTATCATATTTACGGGATGAGGTGAGAAACTGAATCCTGTATTCTTTCCCTGCACTGACAGCAGTTGAAGAGTGGGAAACGTTTGTCTGTGAGGGAGATGTTTTTGCGTTGGTGAAAACATAACTTTTCTTGTCATGCTCTCTTTTATATTCCTTGAATCCGTTATAGATTGAGTTGGATAATGATGTCTGACCGCTCGCACTCTTCAGATATACCTCTTCCTGCCTGTTGCTGATGTATCCCAACTCAATCAGTATGCTCGGCATGGCAACCTCTCTCAGAACCAGGAATCCGGCCTGGCGCACGTTCCTGTTTACTCTTTTCGAGTTGGAGACCAGCTTGTTTTGCACAATAGAAGCGAGGTAGACACTCTGTGCAAGAAATTCATTGGCCATAAACTCAAAAATAATGTAGGACTCCGGTTCATTGGGATTGAATCCTTCATATTTCACCGAATAATCATCTTCGTACATAATCACCGCATTCTCAGCCTTTGCCACATCAAGGTTATCTTTGCTACGGTGCAAACCTAGCACAAAAGTCTCTACTCCCTGCGGGGAAGTACGTTTGCGGTCGAGTGCGTTGCAGTGGATGGACAAGAATAGATCGGCATGCGCCTTATTTGCAATTTCCGCTCTTTTATTCAGTTCAACAAAGCTGTCATTATTGCGGGTATAGAGCACATTCACATCGGGATGATTTCTCTCAATGAGCTTGCCCACTTTCTGACCAACCGACAAGACGATATCTTTCTCTTTGGAGCTGGAACCGACAGCTCCCGGATCCTTTCCTCCGTGACCGGGATCGATCACGACAGTGAACTTCCTGTTCTGAGCAATCAAAGGTGTTGTGGTAAAAAAGAGGAGAAACGCACCTAAAAACAGTAAAAAAAAGAGTTTTCTATATGGTTTCATGTGAATTTCGTTTTTACAAAAATAGATATTATTTTCGGTTTGGAAAAAAAAGAGCCGCAATATGCAGCTCATTTTTTGTACCATATTACCTGATCACTTTAAGGCATCAATTCAGCCAGTTTAGCCTCAAGCTCTTCGCCTCTTAAGTTCTTCCCGATAATCTCACCCTCTTTATCCAGCAGAATGGTGTGCGGGATTCCGTTGATAGCATACATATCCACCACCGGGCTATCCCAATACATCAGGTCGGACATTTGAGGCCAGGTCATGTTCAGGTCAGCGATTCCCTGTAACCATTTGTCTTCTTCCTGATCAAAGGATACACCCACAACTTCAAATCCTTTTGATTTATATTTATCATAAGCTACCACAACGTTGGGCATCTCCTGGCGGCAGGGTCCGCACCATGCTGCCCAGAAATCGACCAGCACATACTTCCCCTTCCCCGCATAATCGGAGAGAGAGACATGATTTCCTTCTGTATCTTTCAATGTGAAATCAACGAATTTCTTCCCGACAGCTACATTTTCAAGGTTTTCCAAACGTTTCACCACACGCTGAATGTTTTCCTTTGCCTTGAACTCATCATCGGCAAGTTCAAGGATCTCTTTCTGCTTTTCCGGTTCAAACATAGAGGAGGAAACCATGAAAGAGTACTTTCCAAGATCGTTTCCGATGTTATCTTTGATAAAATTATAATTCAAATCGGTCATTTGACTGTTGA
Organism: Proteiniphilum sp.; assembly: GCA_016649795.1. Classification (GTDB taxonomy): domain Bacteria; phylum Bacteroidota; class Bacteroidia; order Bacteroidales; family Dysgonomonadaceae; genus Proteiniphilum. The sequence continues at coordinate 8,665 of JAENWZ010000058.1, forward strand.
TATTGTCATACGATTCATTGACTTCGGCCTCCAATGTTTCAGTCATTGTGCCGGTAGCCATTGCATTGTTATATCTCTCAACAACCGCCCTGATGCTTTTACCCAAATCCCTCTGTTTCATTCTGAATTCAGTATAGGATTCATTTACTTTGCTCCCTTTTACCGTAACAACAGAATCAAAGGTCACAGTCAGCTTGCCAGGTTCAATCAACAGAGGTATTCTGGTTTCTTGCCCGGGACTCACACTCTCATCGAGCATAATAAAACGAAGCATTGTTGTATCGGCAACTCCCGAAAAAGAGAATTTCCCGTTTTGCACAACCCCCGTATCGGTGGTGATCATTGCATCGTCTGTCATCTGCTGCATATAGACCTGGGTACCTTCAAAAGCCTCATCGGCTACAGATCCTTTGATCGCATACTCTTTATTGTTCTGACAAGAGAGTGCAATGCCAGCCATTATGAATAGATAAATTAATTTTCTCATTTTTATTTCAAATTTATAATTAAACAGAGGCAAAGATATGCAAAATGCCCGTATATATAAGGATTTAAGCGTTTTTTCTGTTCATTTGCAATAATCCGGAAGCATAAACGTTTTAATTGAACTAAAACAACTACTTATGAGCATGTTCACTCCTAAAAGCAAAATCCTTATTAATAGAGACTCTCGGGTTAAAAAGGTCTCTCAGGGTGAAACGAATCCTTCGGAACTTTCACTCAATATAATCCGGCAATTTGCGAGGAACAACTACATTGATAAAAGGCTAAATATACCTGACAACATACTCTTTAAAAACTGACAGTTGACATTTCTCAAAGATGATTCACTGCATAAAAAACAGTTGTTTTTTTGTGTCTGAAGATTTTTCTCTATCTTTGAGAAGATAAACTTAAACCGTATGAGTACAATTGTAGCACCATCGCTGCTGGCGGCCGATTTTCTGAACCTCGAAAGAGATATTGAAATGCTTAACAGAAGTGAGGCAGACTGGATTCATCTGGATATAATGGATGGTGTTTTCGTGCCGAACATCTCCTTCGGATTCCCGGTGATCAATCTCCTGAAAAAGGTCACTCAAAAGCCGCTGGATGCACATCTAATGATTGTTCAACCCGAGAAGTTTATCGATGAAATAGCGGCAACGGGAGCCACCTATATGAATGTCCATTTGGAAGCCTGTATGCATTTGCACAGGGTAGTGCAAGAGATCAGAAAAAAAGGGATGAAGCCGGCTGTTACCCTGAATCCGCATACACCGGTATCTCTGCTTGAAGATATCCTGCCCGATCTGGAGATGGTGCTGCTGATGTCAGTCAATCCCGGGTTTGGCGGTCAGCAATTCATCGATAATTCTGTAAGAAAAGTGGTACAGCTAAAAGAGATGATTCTGAAACAGCAGACATCAACACTGATTGAGGTCGATGGCGGAGTCAATCTGGAAACAGGCAGGAGGCTTGTGAATGCCGGTGCAGACGTACTCGTTGCCGGAAGTTTTGTTTTCTCTTCAGAGAATCCTGAAGAGGCCATACGTATGTTACGGGCATTATAAGCCTGCTGTACGATGATTTTGAACCTGCTGGTTATTCTTTTCTATACTGGATAGAGGTTCTATCGTTCTTTTTAGTGCGTAAAAACGAACGAACTTATTGGAAAAACGCCCTTCTTTCGACTCCTGCTTCCCGTAATCACCGGGATTGTGGCAGCTTCTCTTTTAC
>JAENWZ010000294.1 GCA_016649795.1 Proteiniphilum sp.
GATGGTTCAGAGAACGACAGAACAGCACTGCGCGATAAATTATCGTTCCTCTGGGAACAGCTCCCCCTTCTGATAAAACTGAAAGTGGAGAAGGAGCCCTACCTGCGCAATCAGTTCAATGCCATGATCACCCCCGGATACCGTAGTTTTCTCGCGATTGACCCCGCTATCTACATCGAAAAGGTATCATGTCCTGTTTATGCGATCAATGGGGAAAACGACACACAGGTGCCGGCTGAAAAGAATCTCACGGCAATAAAAAGAGCATTACAAAAAGGGAGGAATTACCGTGGTGAAACAAAATCATACCCAGGTCTGAATCACATTTTTCAGGAAAGCATTACAGGAGAGATGAATGAATATGCCAATTTAGAACAAACCATCTCTCCGGAAGTACTCTCCGACATATTGAATTGGATGAGAAGAGAGGTAGAATGAATTTTTTTTAATAATTTTGCAGGTAAATATTTGGATTATGGCTAAAAGAAAAACAATTCTCACCGTTCTGTGGATTATGATTTCCCTCATCGTGATAGCGGCGATAGTATCCCTGATTGTGCTTCCTCAATGGAAAGGTGTCTTCATTGCCGGAACAGGAGGTTTTCTTATCCTGAATCTCTTTCTGTCGATGTTTTTTATCAGGAAAAATTTCAAGAATTAATCAGCATATCCAAATTCAAAAAGAAGCTGATCGAGCATCTCTTTTTCCTGAAGATTACCTGAATTTTCAAAAGAAGCAACTTTTTTCAGTACGTTTTCCGCCTTATCCTGGGAAATTCTGCCGTAGAATTTCAGTGCATTCAACGCAGATTGGCAAAGTAACAGCGATTCACTCTTCAAATCGTTGACAGCATCGCCCAGCAGTTGATTTATCTCAATCCGCGTCACAACAACAGAACGGATAATGCATAATCTTGCGAACAGCCAGTAACCGGTTGTACGAATTTTTTCATCCTCATTTTTTGTCCAGTCATTCACCAGTTCGTCTGCAAAAGCCACCTCCTGGAAAAGGTTTCTACATGCCTGTTCGCGGATCTCCTGATTAGAAATGGCCATTACCCATCTGTCTGCACTCTCTTTCGTGAGAGAAGCTGATGGATAGAGCATCGTTGCAAGAATCTTCATCTCACGTACATCCTCTTTCCATAAAACTTCAGCAAGCGTTGACCCTGATTCATACCTCTTTGCTATCTCTTTGATTTTAGGAATATCCACTCCAAAATTCATACGGTAATGCAATCCCTTCTCTCGCATGCTGGTGGCAATTACTCCATTCATAGAGAGCCTTAGATCGGACCGTATTTCGCGTAAAACCGATTCCATTATCTTATCTATTTAACCACAAAAATAGTCTAATTAGAGCTTAAAAATGACATTTTTGCCCTATTTTTCTTTACATTTGCACTTTATCAACAATTATCTTTAGTAATATGAGACTTCTGCTAATCAGCAATTCTACCAATCCGGGTGAAGAGTATCTGGACTATCCCAAAAAGTATATCAAAGATTTTCTGGGTGAAAAAGCGATGAATGCCATCTTCATCCCCTATGCTGCCGTGACGTTTTCTTTTGAAGCGTATGAGGAAAAAGTAAATGCCCGTTTCGCCGAAATAGGTCATCATGTCACAAGTATCCAACGGTTTATCAATCCTGTTGAGGCCATTGAAAATGCCGATGCCATTGTAGTGGGAGGAGGGAACACCTGGCAGCTGGTGAAAATGCTACAGGAAAAAGGTCTGATGAAAGTGATCCGCAAAAAAGTGAAAAAAGGAGCTCCCTATATCGGATGGAGTGCCGGCGCTAACATCGCCTGCCCGACACTGAGTACAACGAACGATATGCCCATTGTTCAATCCGAAAAATTCAAAACACTGAATCTGGTTCCATTTCAGATTAATCCCCATTACCTGGACGATAACCCGGCAAATCACGGAGGGGAAACACGCGAGACACGTATCAATGAGTTCATTGAAGTGAACAGAGATATGTTCGTAGTAGGTCTGCGCGAAGGTACAATGCTTCTCCATGAGGATAAAGATCTGGTGCTGATGGGCGCCCGCAATGCACGTATTTTCAGATATGGACAGAATCCCCTTGAATTAACCGGCGAAGATGATTTTAGTTTCCTTCTGCGATAAATCTGCGTATACAGTTATTGATTAATGAGCACGAACAACAGAATGTTGCAATCATCTACCACACTATTTAAACGAATAATTAACGACAGCAGATCACTGGGTGTGCTTTTGCTATTCTGTACTATCCTGTCATTGATTCTAACAAATATCAGTGGAACAGGAGTCTATTATTCCAGCTTCTGGAAGACAGAGATTCCCTGGTTTCATCATCTTCATTTGCCACACACTATCACGCATTTTATCAACGATGCGTTGATGACACTATTCTTCTTCCATGTGGCAATCGACATCAAAAGAGAAGCAACTGTGGGAGAGCTCTCCACCCTCAAAAGGATGATGCTTCCTGCCGTTTCTGCTCTTTTCGGAGTGGTTTTCCCTATATTGATCTTTCTAATGATTGCCGGAGGTACAATCTACACAGGTGGCTGGGCAATCCCCACTGCAACAGATATTGCATTTTCTCTGGGAATCGTCAGTCTGCTGGGGAAAGCGGTACC
>JAENWZ010000224.1 GCA_016649795.1 Proteiniphilum sp.
CCCTCTTCCTCCCGGTGGCCGGGCTGCTCACCTATCCCCGGTGGAGCTACAGATGGATTCTCTCCTTCACCACCATCCTGTCAGCCGTTTTTATCTTCGTAAATATCCTGAAACCTGATATACACAACAAAGTACTGATGCCGGCACTGCAGAGTCCCTGGTTCGCCCCCATGTGATCATCTACATGTTCTCATACGCCATCCTCGGAGCAGCTGCACTGATCGCCATCTACTATCTGGCAAGAGAAAGCAAAATAGACGACAGATCACGTATCATGCTGATGACAGACAATCTGGTCTATGCCGGAACAGCCTGCATCACCCTGGGCATGCTTATGGGAGCCATCTGGGCCAAGGAAGCGTGGGGTCACTACTGGAGCTGGGACCCGAAAGAGACATGGGCAGCAGCCACATGGATGGGCTACCTTATTTATATCCACTACCGGCTTAAAAGATCATCTTCCAACAAGAAATCCATGATTATTTTGCTGATTGCTTTTGTGTTGCTCCAGATATGCTGGTACGGACTCGACTATCTCCCTTCAGCTCAGCAGAGTATACACACCTACTCATCATAAATAATCTTTTATACTGGTATTCTTTTCAACTCCGGCTCCATTTAATTTTTGAGAGAGATCCGAATGATCCTTTTAATCTGATAAATAAGAACCAACCAGTGATTAAATTGGTTAATTTTGTTGTCACATCCAAATGGATAACCAATAAAACTATCTAAAAGGCAAATATTCCAAGGTAAAGTGTCACAATGAATCAAAACAGCCCTGACAGGTTTGTTTTATGTAATCTAAAACTCGTTTTTTCAGTCGTTTTGTTAATTTTTCAAGATATATGTGACATTTTTATCTATTTTATTTTGTATTTAAAACATATTGCTTATTTTTGTACCGGAATATTTAATCAGTTATTAATAAAACAGGTTATCAAACCACAATCAAAATAATTACGTCTGATATGTCAACATTACGATTTAAAGCTGTAGAAGAAGCATCGAAAAGGACACCCATAGAAGTGACGGTTCCCAAACAATTGCCATCGGAATATTTTGGCAAGAGTGTGTTCAACAGAACACAAATGTCTAAGTATCTTTCGAAAGAGACAATGAGAACCGTGCTTGAAGCGATCGATCAGGGTACCACCCTCCATCGTGAGATTGCCGCCCATGTGGCTGCAGGTATGAAGATGTGGGCGATGGAGATGGGCGCTACACATTATACGCACTGGTTTCAACCGCTCACTGAGGGGACGGCTGAGAAGCACGATTCCTTTATCGATTATATCAGCGGACCCGGCGGAGGAATCATTGAACGTTTCTCAGGTACGCTGTTGGCGCAGCAGGAACCCGATGCATCGAGTTTCCCCAGCGGCGGTATTCGTAATACCTTCGAAGCGAGAGGATATACCGCATGGGATCCCTCTTCTCCGGCTTTCATCATGGACGACACATTATGTATTCCCACTGTCTTTATCTCCTACACAGGGGAGGCGCTGGATTACAAGACGCCGCTTCTGAAAACGCTTTCAGCTGTGGATAAAGCTGCAGTAGAGGTATGTAAGCTTTTTTATCCTGATGTAAAAAAAGTATACTCTTATCTGGGATGGGAACAGGAATATTTCCTGGTAGACCGGGCTTTATATGCCGCACGTCCCGATTTAAGTCTAACAGATCGCACTTTGATGGGACACGAAAGCGCCAAAAACCAACAGCTGGAGGATCACTACTTCGGCGCTATCCCTCCGCGTGTGGCATCATTCATGAAAGAGGTGGAGTTTGAAGCCTATAAATATGGCATCCCTCTGAAAACACGTCACAACGAGGTGGCACCCAATCAATTCGAGTTGGCACCAATTTTTGGAGAAACCAACCTGGCGGTAGATCAAAACCTACTGGTAATGTCGCTGATGCACAAAATTGCTGCGAAACATAATTTCAAGCTGTTGCTTCATGAGAAACCTTTTGCCGGCATCAACGGATCGGGCAAGCACAATAACTGGTCGTTGTGCACCGATACCGGAATAGGTCTGTTCACACCCGGCAAAACGGCCAACGAGAATCTGCTGTTCGTCACAATGCTCGTGAACACGCTGGTGGCTGTTTACAAGCATAACGCCCTGCTGAAAGCCTCCATTATGTCGGCCAACAATGCGCACCGCCTGGGAGCCAACGAAGCTCCTCCGGCTATCATTTCCGTATTTCTCGGGAAACAGATATCGGCCGTACTTGATAAAATTGAATTCAGCTCTGAGGATGATGACATCACCGTAGACGAATTGAAGAAGATGAAACTGGGAGTAGCACATATTCCCGAAGTGCTGATCGATAACACAGACCGAAACCGTACATCTCCGTTTGCATTCACGGGAAACCGGTTTGAGTTCAGAGCTGTAGGCTCCTCGGCCAACTGCTCCTCAGCCATGACGGCACTGAATGCTGTAGTGGCATCACAACTGATCGAATTCAGAAGGGAGATCGACACGAAGATGAAGAAGGGGATGAAAAAAGAGGAGGCTATCTTCGATACGCTCCGTCTATATATCAAGGAATCGAAACCAATCCGCTTTGAAGGGAACGGATATAGCGATGAGTGGAAGCAAGAGGCCGCCAAGAGAGGGCTCAACTGCGAAACCAGTGTCCCGGTAATCTATGATACCTACACCTCTAAACAATCGGTTGAAATGTTCGAAAGTCTTGGTGTACTGAACGAAAAAGAACTGCATGCACGCAACGAGGTGAAATGGGAGACCTACACCAAAAAAATCCAGATCGAAGCCCGCGTACTGGGTGATTTGTGTATGAATCATATCATACCCGTTGCAACAGAATATCAGTCCGTATTGCTCGACAACCTCTTTAAAATGAGGGCTGTCTTCGACAAAGAGAAAGCCGACAAACTGTCGAAAGAGGATGCGGCACTCATCGAAGACATCGCAGACCATATATCTGCCATCAAGAGCAATGTAGATAATATGGTAGATGCCCGAAAAGCGGCTAACAAGATGGAAGATGCCCGCGAAAAGGCAGTGGCCTACCACGACAGTGTTGTCGTTTATTTCGATACCATTCGTTACCACGTGGATAAACTGGAGCTGATCGTGGATAACCAGATGTGGACGCTACCCAAATACAGAGAGCTGCTATTTATCAGCTAAACCAAATTCTCTATAAATCAGATAACTGTTAACAAATAGTTTTGGAATAGCGGGTAAGTGATTATCTGCTATTTTTTGGCAATAATCAGTATAATTAAAAAAACAAGATGAACAAAAAAAATATCATCCCAAATCTGCAGGAATATGAACAGAAATCACTCTATTCATTCAACAATGAACATGATGCCTGTGGCGTAGGGCTGGCGATGACACTTGAAGGAGATAAATCCCACACCATTGTTGAAAAAGGACTGCAAGTGCTGGAAAATATGGTGCACCGTGGAGCTGAAAGCGCCGATAATATCACAGGGGATGGTGCCGGCATATTGGTACAAATACCGCATGAGTTTATTCTTCTTCATGGTATTTCCGTTCCTGCTGAAGGAAGATACGGTACAGGGCTCGTCTTTCTGCCTCAGGAGAGTGAAGAGAGAGCTTTTTGTCTGAGCGTGATTGAGGAAAAAGTTGCAGAAGAGAACCTTTCGCTACTTTTCATCCGCGATGTGCCCGTTAACAGCGATTGCCTGGGAGAAATCGCTCTCACCACTGAACCGGTGATAAAACAGCTATTTGTGTCCGGACCAGGCACAACTGACGAGCTGGAAAGAAAGCTGTTCGTGCTGAGAAAAAAAATTGAAAAAACCATACAG
>JAENWZ010000413.1 GCA_016649795.1 Proteiniphilum sp.
ATCTATCTGAAAAGGGAGGATCTGAACCATACGGGAGCTCATAAGATCAACAACACCATCGGACAGATACTGATTGCCCGCGAGATGAGTAAGACGCGGATCATCGCCGAGACAGGTGCCGGTCAGCATGGTGTGGCCACTGCCACCGTCTGCGCACTGATGCAGATGCCCTGCACCGTCTATATGGGCAAAACGGATGTGGAGCGGCAGCAGGTGAACGTGAAGAAGATGGAGATGCTGGGTGCCACGGTGATACCTGTCACCTCGGGCAACATGACGCTGAAGGATGCCACCAACGAGGCTATCCGTGACTGGTGCAGCCACCCTGCCGACACCCACTACATCATCGGATCGACCATCGGGCCCCATCCCTATCCCGATCTGGTGGCACGTCTGCAGTCGGTGATCAGCAAGGAGATCAGGGTGCAGCTGATGGAGAAAGAGGGGCGCGATTATCCCGACTGGCTGGTGGCCTGCGTGGGTGGCGGCAGCAACGCCGCGGGAACCATCTACGAGTATCTCGATAATGAGAAGGTAGGTATCCTGCTGGCCGAGGCAGGAGGCAAAGGAGTGGATAGCGGTGAGTCGGCTGCAACCATTCATCTGGGTAAACCGGGGGTACTCCATGGCTGCAGAACGCTTCTGATGCAGACAGACGACGGGCAGATCACGGAACCCTATTCCATCTCTGCCGGACTCGACTATCCCGGTATCGGCCCCATTCACGCCTATCTGGCACAGATAAAACGTGCTCAGGTGCTGTCCATCACTGATGATGAGGCACTTCGTGCAGCCTTTGAACTTACCCGAAATGAAGGTATTATCCCTGCGCTTGAATCGGCACATGCGCTGGCCGCACTGGAGAAGGTTACCTTCTCTCCCGGCGATGTGGTTGTCCTCACGCTCTCGGGAAGAGGAGACAAGGATCTGGAGACCTATTTCAAGTATGAAGATAAGTATAAATAAGAACCAAGATTCAAGATATAAGATGAATGAAATAAGAAATGTGAATTGAGAAATTAGCGCTGAAAGCTAAAATTCAAACCTCTGAAAACAACATCAACCCAACTAAAGAGCAGACTGCTATATACTTAAAACAAAACCGCTGAAGCTTCAAAGCTTGCTCCTAAAGAGCTGATCGCTGATTGCTGATCGCTGAAAGCTAACTCCTGAAAGCCAAAAAATTAAATCCTATGCAATACAAATTTCAAACCAACAGCAAAAAGATCATGGGCGACCTCCATACACCCGTGAGTGTCTACCTTAAAGTGAG